>CAXRCG010000296.1:0-21039 GCA_964228885.1 Pseudomonadales bacterium
GCGTTCAACTAACTGAAAACGCAGCAAAGCACGTCTCGACCTACCTCGAAGGACGGGGTAAAGGACTGGGCATTCGGCTGGCAGTAACCACAACCGGGTGCTCGGGTCTGACTTATGTCATGGAGCCTGTTGATGAGCCCCAAGCAGAAGATGAGGTGTTCAGAAGCCAAGGAGTTGATGTTTATATCGACCCAAAGAGTTTGATTTATGTAGACGGCACAGAAATGGACTACGTTAAAAAAGGCCTGAATGAAGGCTTTGAGTTTAATAATCCTAATGTGCAGGGTGAGTGCGGTTGTGGAGAGAGTTTTACCGTCTAGGCTTTCACTGGTTTTTTTGCTTTTCCTCAACCTCTTTTCTATAGATTTTTCCTAACACGAGTCGCAGGCACCGGGTGGACTTTCAGCAAACTTTCTTTGAAATTTTTCAGTTGCCTGAAGCTTATCATCTCGACGTAGATCAATTGTCGTCAAGCTATCTTGAGTTACAAAAACGCATTCACCCTGATAACTTTTCTGGTGCAACAGACACTGAAAAGCGCCACTCGCTGCAATGGGCAACCCATGTTAATGAAGCGTTCACAACGTTAAAATCTCCGCTGCAACGTGCGATCTACATGCTTGAGCAACGCGGGTTGTCTATCGAGCACAACCCAAACCTCGAGCCTGCATTCTTGATGTCACAGATCGAATTACGTGAAGAGCTTGAGGACATTAGTGAAACAGCTTCGGAAGAAATAGACGCGGCATTGTCTCGACTCGATGGATTCAAGTCTGCAGTAAAAGAGACTTTGTCGAGCCTAGAGCGCGCGTTTGCTGTACAGTTCGACGTCGAATTGGCGGCGGCGGAGCAAACCACCTATAAAATGCAGTTTATGAACAAGCTACTGGTTGCCGCAGACCAACTTGAAGAACAATTGCTGGATTATTAAGAGTCCTTTTAGCGAACCCTCAGAGAAAAGCACATGGCGTTGTTACAAATCACCGAACCGGGACAAGCTGTCGACCCACACCAGCGCAAGCACGCTGCGGGTATTGACTTGGGCACGACGAATTCGTTGATCGCAGCGGTGCGAGCCGGCGAAACAGATACGTTGCCAGACTTTGGCGGTGCTCACCTGCTGCCCTCTGTGGTTCGATACCATACCGACGGGTCGGTCACGGTGGGTGCCAAGGCGCTTGAGAGCGCGAAGGAAGATCCGCTGAATACCATTGTTTCGGTAAAACGATTAATGGGGCGCGGTCTCGAAGACGTAGACACACTCGGCGATCAGATGCCTTACGACTTTGTGACTAAAGGCAAAAAGGGAATGCCGGACATTAATGTGGCGTCAGGTCCTGTTTCTCCGGTTGAGGTTTCGGCAGAAATTTTAAGAAACCTTGCCCATCGTGGTGAGGCGACCCTTGCCGGCCCACTTGACGGTGTCGTGATTACGGTGCCGGCCTATTTCGACGACGCGCAACGTCAGGCGACGAAAGACGCGGCAACATTGGCGCATCTAAATGTGCTTCGTCTGTTGAATGAACCGACCGCCGCGGCTGTAGCCTATGGGCTAGACAGCGGCACCGAGGGTGTAATTGCGGTATACGACCTAGGTGGTGGCACCTTTGATATCTCATTACTGCGCTTAAATCGCGGGGTGTTTGAAGTACTCTCGACCGGTGGTAACTCTGCATTGGGCGGCGATGATTTTGATCGCGCTATTGCGTCATGGCTCATAGAGGCTTCCAGTGTAGAGGGTGAAATATCAAAAGGACAATTTCGAGGTTTGATGCTTGAGGCAAGAGCAATCAAAGAGGCTTTGAGCGATCAAGGTTTGGTGGAGGTCGATATCGACCTTGACGGCCTAGTGGTAAAGTCAAAGATAACCCGTGAAATATTCGATGAACTTGTTGCGCCATTTGTGGGTGATTCAATCAAAGCATGTCGTCGTGCCGTGCGAGACGCCGGTGTGGATCATGAGGATATCAAGCACGTGGTGCTTGTCGGCGGTTCCACCCGTGTGCCTACGGTAAGGGCGAAGGTTGCCTCCTATTTCGGTACAGAACCGTTAAATGACATCGACCCTGACCGTGTGGTCGCCATAGGAGCGGCAATTCAGGCGAATATTTTGGTGGGTAACAAATCCGACGACGAGGTGTTGCTGCTTGACGTGCTGCCGCTGTCTCTTGGGCTTGAAACCATGGGTGGTTTGGCCGAAAAAGTCATTACGCGCAATACGGCCATTCCTGTGGCCAAGGCGCAGGAGTTTACGACCTATAAAGATGGTCAAACCGCAATGTTGATTCACATTGTGCAGGGTGAACGCGAGCTAGTGTCTGATTGTAGAAGCCTTGCACAATTCGAGCTGCGGGGTATTCCGCCGATGGTTGCCGGAGCGGCAAAAATTCAGGTGGTGTTTCAAGTTGATGCAGATGGCATTTTGTCCGTTTCTGCAAAAGAGCTGAGCACTGGGGTTGAGACGCACATTGAAGTCAAACCTTCGTATGGACTAACAGAAGACGAGATAACAACCATGCTGAAGGCATCGTTTGAATATGCTGAAGCGGATGTGGCTACGCGCTCGTTGACCGAAGCAAAAGTAGATACGCAAAGGGTGATCGACGCGGTTGTAAACGCGATAGCGCTGGATGGTGACCGATTATTAAGTCCGCAGGAGCGTTCAAGCCTGAATGGGATATTGGCTGAAGTGCAAGCGATTGCTACCAATAGCGAACGGGCGCCGGAAATTATCGCCGCCAGCGAACGTTTGGCGAAAGCAAGCGATGAATTCGCCTCGAGAAGGATGGACGACAGCGTTCGCCAGGCGTTGGCGGGCACCAGCCTTGACGAGCTCAGTGAATCGATAGCGAACGCTGAAAAATAAAAATACAAGACCCATCGTAAGGAAGAAGCGAAGTGCCACAAATAATCATTTTACCCCATGCTGAACGGTGCCCGGAAGGTGCTGTACTTGAGGCCAATGCTGGGGACAGTCTTATCGAGGTTGCCCTTGATGCAGGCATCAGTATTGAGCATGCCTGCGAAAAAGCCTGTGCCTGCACAACTTGCCACGTCATTTTGCGGGAGGGGTTTGATTCTCTTGAGGAATCCGACGAGCTTGAAGATGATCTGCTAGACAAGGCCTGGGGTCTGGAGCCAGATTCGCGTCTGAGTTGCCAGGTAGTGGTGGGAGCCGAAGATTTAGTCGTGGAAATTCCGAAATATACGATTAACCAGGTCTCTGAAAATCACTGATACTGCAAACAAAATGATGTGAAAAGCGTGTTGAGCATAACAATAGGACACCCAAGGCGGAGTATCTCCCATGAAATGGACTGATGTTAATGATATCGCGATTGAGCTGTACGAGGCTTACCCCGATGTTGATCCTCTGACCATCAGATTTACAGATCTGCATAACTGGGTCATTGGCTTGAAGGGATTTGATGATGACCCAGCCCGTGGCGGCGAAAAGGTGCTTGAAGCGATTCAGGCGCTTTGGATTGAGGAATTGGATTGAAGTGTCGGATTAATACGTTTGTTCCGGCCGGAATGCAGGCTATAATCCGCGACCGCGATTTTTGGCAATTGTTTGGTTGATCCTGGCGCTGATTAGGATTGACGGGACGGCAAAAGCGCGATTTTTCGAAAAATTTCAAGAAGTTAGCAAGAATTATTGTTGTAAACCCGCGTATAATGTCGGGTTTATTTTTATTAGTTGTTTGAAGTTAGGAGTAAGTAGTAATGGCGGTTGAAAAGACCTTTTCCATCATCAAGCCGGATGCAGTCGCAAAGAATGTTACCGGTAAAATTGTATCAAGATTCGAGAAAGCAGGCCTGCGGGTGGTTGCCTCTCGTATGGAGCGACTCAGCGCAGAAAAAGCCAAGGGATTCTATGCCGAGCACGACGGCAAACCTTTCTTTAATGACCTCATTGAATTCATGACATCTGGTCCGGTCGTTGTTCAGGTGCTAGAGGGCGAGAATGCCGTGATGAAAAATCGTGAACTGATGGGTGCAACTAATCCGAAGGAAGCAGACGAAGGCACTATTCGAGCAGACTTTGCCGAGTCGATCGACGCCAATGCAGTGCATGGCTCTGATGCGCCTGAATCAGCGGCGCGCGAAATCGCCTATTTTTTCAGCGATGATCAGATTTGTGAGCGATAGGTTCGAACGATAGTTGTAAAAATCCGGTTCTCTCGTCAGAGAGCAACCTAAACTACTGGAATATGCTGTGAGCGAAGTGACCGAAAAGAAAGTTAACTTTCTTGGATACACAAAGGCACAATGGGAAGCCCTGCTGGAGCAGTTGGGTGAGAAGCCTTATCGCGCGCAACAAATCCTAAAGTGGATACATCACCGCTACCTCGACGACTTTGCCGATATGTCAGATATCAGCAAACGTCTTCGTGATCAGTTGGCGCAGATAGGGGAAATCAGAGAGCCAGAGGTGATTACCGAAAAGGTGTCTACTGACGGCACTCGCAAATGGCTTGTCAAAGCAGAATCAGGCAGTGCCATGGAAATGGTATTTATCCCGGAAGATGGACGCGGCACGCTTTGTGTTTCTTCGCAGGTTGGTTGTGCGCTCGATTGCAGCTTTTGCTCCACAGGTAAACAGGGTTTCAACAGCGATCTTACCGCTGGTGAAATCGTGGGGCAGCTTCGCATTGCGCGAAAGGTGTTAGAAAAAGTGTACCCCGATCGTGTTCGCACGGTGACAAATGTCGTGTTAATGGGGATGGGTGAGCCGCTGCTGAATTTTGATAATGTTATCGCCGCAGTCGAGCTTATGATGGACGACCTTGGTTATGGTATTTCGAAGCGTAAGGTGACCATTTCAACCTCGGGTGTTGTGCCTGGTATTTATAAGCTTATTGAAACAACCGATGCGTCTCTTGCGATTTCTTTGCATGCCCCCAACGACGAGCTGCGTAATCAATTGGTGCCTATTAATCGCAAGTACCCTATTGCGGATTTGCTGGAAGCTTGTAAGAAGTATGCAAAAAATTTAGGCGAAAAACGGGTCATCACTGTGGAATATACGCTGATTGATGGTGTTAACGAACAGCCGGAACATGCGGCGCAATTGGCGAAGTTGCTCAAAGATTTTCCCTGTAAGATTAACTTGATTCCTTTTAATCCATTTCCCGGCTCTGGCTACAAGCGTCCGAGTAGCGTCGCGGTTCGCGCGTTTCAGGACAGGTTAATTGGTGCTGGGTTTTCGGTCACCACGCGCACGACACGAGGTGAAGATATCAATGCAGCTTGCGGCCAGCTCGTAGGTGAAGTTGCAGATAAAACCAGGCGACAAGAAAAATATCAGCGTATAGCAGCGGGGGCGGTATGAACCGTTTACTGGGCTTATTGATACTCGGACTCACATTGGTGTTAGCCGGTTGTGTAACTGAAACGACTAGCACAGGCGTTGCCGCAAGAAAGAGTAGTGGTGATGTCGAAAAACAACTGCAAAGTTATATCGCACTGGGTGTCGGTTACATTCGTAATCAGGAATATCAGCGCGCAAAAGATAATCTAAACAGAGCAATCAAACTGGACCCACGCTCTGCGCATGCACACACGATGATGGGCTATGTTTTTCAGCTTGAAGGGGAGAATGATACTGCGGAGCAGTACTTTCGAAAGTCTATCAAGCTCGATCCGGATTATTCATTGGCAAGAAACAATTTTGGTGCTTTTCTTTTTGTTCAGAAACGATACGAACAAGCGGCAGCGCAGCTTAGAAAGGCTTCTGAAGACAAGCTCTATGCAAGGCGTAGCCAAGTATTTGAGAATCTTGGCATGTGCTATAAAGAGCTCGAACGCCGCGGCGAGGCAGAGCAAGCCTTTACCCGCAGTATTCAGCTAAATCCGGGGCAAAGCAGGGCATTGCTTGAGATGACAGATATCAGATTTCAGCAGCGCAATTATGTTGAAGCGCAGAGCTTTTATCGCCGGTATAACAAATCTGCGCGCCAAAATGCACGTAGTCTCTGGTTGGGTGTGCAGTTAGCACGGATATTCGACCAGCAAGATGAAGCGGCGAGTTATGCGCTGTTACTTAAAAATGTCTTTCCAGCCTCCGCCGAGTACGAAGCCTACCTGGACTCAGCACGATGAGTGAAGAAAAACTGAATCAAAACAAGCCAGAGGAGGCAATACAGCAGCAATCTGCAGCACCGGCAGACGCTAACCCCAAAGTGATCCCCAATGCCGCCTCTGCCATGCTGCTTGAGGCTCGCTCTCGTGCTGGGTTTACCCAGAAAGAAGTTGCGGACCAGTTATTTCTAACGACCTCATTCATTCGTTATATCGATGAAGGGCGTTTCGATAAGCTTCCTAAGCCAGCATTCGTAAAAGGCTATCTACGATCCTATGCGCGTGTTGTTAACCTCTCGGGGGATGAGGTGGTCGCCAATTTTGAGGCCAGCCAGTTGCCGAGTCGGGATGACGTAGAAATCAAAGATGTCACTGATGAACCTATGGGTTCCTCTACTTACACTGGGCCTGTTTTCTTGACGGGTGCTTTTGGTTTCGCCGGGGTGGTGATTATTATCTCGTTAGTGTGGATGTTTTCAGATTCTAATGAAGTGCCCACCGCAAGCGTCAATAGTCAAAATGAGATTTTAAGCAATGAGGTTGAAGCATTACAGTTACCCTCCAGGACTTTAATGTCGACGCCTGACACAGCCTTGGGTGGCGTTTCGGTCGACCAGCATAGCCTTGAACAGGCTGATTCAGTTCGGTCGGGCGAGGCCGGTTTGGATCAATCTTCTGCTGCAGTAATCGCCTCAGAAGACCTTCAGCCATTAGAAATAATGCACGAAGATGAAGAAATGGCCGCCACCTTTTCGTCGATTTCCGTTTTGCCCGATGAAATCGCCGCTGTCGAGCCAGCAGCGGAGCCCGTCGATCAAACCGATGTTTTGACGACCCCGATTCAGATTACCAGCGAAGATGAAGACCAGGTTGTCAACCAACCCGTGGCCTCGGCAGTGGAGATTCAACGAGGGCAGATCACGTTAAACGGACTAGAAATTACGACGATATCGGCAGGCGGTGAAGACGTACTATTATTCCAGTTTAGTGACGACTGCTGGGTTGAGATTGAGGATGCAAAAGGTGTCGCGATATATGCAGACCTAAATCGTAACGGTGACGCGTTGCAAGTTTCAGGCGTTGCCCCTTACTCAATATTGTTAGGGAAAGCGCCCAGTGTGAGTTTGCAGTTCAACGGTAAAACCGTAGACGTGGGGCGATACATCTCATCTGATGATACGGCAAAATTAATATTAGGCAGGTAGCTGCAATATGGGTAAGTGAGAAATTTATGAGAGCAGAGTCTAATATCAAGCGCAGGAAAAGCCGCCTGGTGATGGTAGGCGATGTGCCGATCGGTGGTGATGCACCCATCGCGGTACAAAGCATGACAAACACGCCAACGGAAGACGTTGAGGCGACGGTCGCGCAGATTAAACGCCTTGAAGATGTCGGCGCCGATATTGTTCGTGTGTCTGTGCCTTCAATGGATGCTGCAGATGCTTTTGGTTTGATACGGAAGCAGGTCACTGTGCCACTGGTGGCGGATATTCATTTTGATTATAAAATTGCACTCAAAGTTGCAAAACTTGGTGTTGATTGCCTGCGCATCAATCCGGGTAACATCGGGTCTCTGGATCGGGTGAAAGCGGTTGTTGATTGCGCCAAGGACAACAACCTGCCTATCAGGATCGGAGTAAACGCAGGATCACTCGGTAAGGACCTGTTGCGCAAATATAAGGAGCCCACCGCGGAAGCGATGGTTGAATCGGCAAAGCGTAATATTGACCTGTTGGACAAGGAAGACTTTCAAAATTTCAAGCTGAGTATGAAAGCCTCTGATATTTTTATGGCGGTTGATGCTTACCGAAGCATCGCAACCCAGATAGACCAACCTCTGCACCTTGGTATTACAGAGGCCGGTGGCCTGCGCTCTGGTACAGTGAAGTCCGCGGCCGGTTTGGGACTGCTGTTGATGGAGGGCATTGGTGACACCATTCGAATTTCTCTAGCAGCAGATCCGGTTGAAGAGATTAAGGTAGGGTTCGACCTTTTGAAAAGTCTGCACCTGCGTGCAAAAGGTATTAACTTTGTCGCCTGCCCCAGTTGTTCCAGACAAAATTTCAATGTGATTGAAACCTTGAATGAACTTGAACGGCGGGTTGAAGACATCACCACGCCGTTAGATGTTGCTATTATAGGATGCATCGTTAATGGCCCTGGCGAAGCGAAAGAAGCAGATATCGGATTAACCGGAGCAACGCCAAACAATCTGGTTTACTCAGAAGGTAAACCGGATCACAAAGTGACAAATGATCAATTGGTTGACCACCTTGAAGCAGTTATTCGTCAGCGGGTTGCGGACAAGCAAAACCTGATCGCTTCCAGCTCCTGAGGACTCAATGAACCGAATAATGAACGAGAAACAACAGTGAAATTTCAAACCATACGGGGTATGCAAGATTTGCTACCCGAGCAACAGACGCTTTTTAGCCACATTTCCGACCGTGTTGGAAGCGTGTTGCATCGATATGGTTATGCAGAAATGGGTATGCCTCTGCTTGAGTCGACAAGTTTGTTCAAGCGGGTCATTGGCGAAGCAACTGATATCGTCGAGAAAGAGATGTACACGTTTGATGACAGAAACGGCGATAGCCTGACCCTTCGTCCAGAGGGTACAGCCAGCTGTGTGCGAGTTGCGCAGCAACATGGTCTGCTCTTTAATCAAACCCAGCGCTTTTGGTATCGCGGTCCGATGTTTCGTTATGAAAGGCCACAAAAAGGTCGGTATCGTCAATTTGAGCAGATTGGTGCTGAGTGTTTCGGTATGGCTGGGCCAGATATCGATGCTGAACTGATATTAATGTGTGCGCGCCTTTGGCGAGAACTGGGTATCTCCGACGAGATTGAACTGGAATTGAATTCCATGGGTGATGCAGCGTCCCGTAGTCAATTCCGAGAGGCGCTGGTTGCTTATCTTGAGCAATACAGGTCTGAGCTCGATGAAGATAGCCGTCGCAGATTGGATTCGAACCCTTTGCGAATTTTAGACTCTAAGGTTGCGTCCACGCAGGCAATATTGACTGATGCGCCTAAGCTACAAAACTTCATTGATGATGAATCTAAGACGCACTTTGAACAATTATGCGCGATATTGGATGCAGCTGGGCTCGAATATCATATTAATCCGAGCATCGTGCGAGGGCTAGACTATTATAACCGAACGGTTTTCGAGTGGGTCACCGACTCTCTTGGCGCGCAGGGGACCGTGTGTGGTGGTGGGCGTTACGACGGGCTTGTTGAGCAAATTGGTGGCAAACCGACGCCAGGTGTAGGTTTTGCCATGGGGTTAGACAGGATCGCGCTCATGCTCGAACAAAAGTTTGAGTCAGCAGCGGTTGCAGACATTTATCTGGTTTCTACCGCAGGTGACGCAAGAATGCTGGCTTTGAAGGTTGCCGAGACTATTCGAGACGGGCTGCCAACTGCTCGGGTTGTCGTTCATTGTCATAGCGGTAAGTTTAAAGCGCAGATGAAAAAAGCTGATGCGAGCGGTGCTAAAATTGCATTGATCATTGGTGAGGAAGAAGTTGCTGCTCAGTCAGTTAATGTAAAAATGTTGCGAGATGAGGGCCAGAGTCAAAATCTGGTGGGTCTTAATGATCTGGTCTCGTACCTAACAGAAGTAATAAAGTAAGGAGTAAACGGTGGCTAGCGATACAACAGAAGAAGAACAAATAGAAGCAATCAAAAACTGGTTTGAGCAGAATGGCACCTCGCTGATTGTTGGCATCGTGGTTTCTTTAGCGGCTGTTTTTGGCTACCAGAGTTGGCAGAAAACTGAATTGGCAGAAACAGAGAAGGCTTCTTCCTTATATATGGGTCTGACCGAGGCAATTGTTGCAGGTCCTCTTGATTCTCTAAGCAGTCAGCAGATCTCAACAGGCAAATTTATTGCGGCGGAATTGAAAGCTGATTTCCCTTCGAGTAGTTATGCACACTTTGCAGCACTTCACCTCGCCAAGCTGGCGGTTGAAGAAGGTAATCTTGAAACAGCGGCGAGCGAACTGGAATGGATTGGCGAAAACAACCCGGAACGTCCTGTCGAGCTGATCGTTAACCTGCGGCTCGCCAAGGTGAAGGCTGCTCAGGAAGATTACGATGCGGCACTGGCGCTGCTCAGTCTGGATGGCGTCGGCGCTCACGCAAGCTCATATCAGGAGCAACGCGGTGACATATATCTTGCCATGGGTAAGCCGGATCAGGCACATGAGGCCTACAAGTTGGCGATGGAAGGCATCGTCGAGGGTCAAAATAAGCCGGTTCTGCAGATGAAGTTGGAAGACCTGATTGACCCGCAAAATGCCACTGTGATGAATAAAGGCGCCGCGAACGAAACCATGGCATCAGATGCGATAGAGGCGAATCTGTCGGAATCAGATGTTCAAACGAAAGATGGAGCAGGCTAAATGCGATTGATCAACTCAGCTCTGCCCGCAATATCTAGCCAGTTGAAAATTTTTCCACTGGCCATCGTTACCCTTTTCACTTTGGGTGGTTGTAGTTGGTTCGATAACAGTTTGTTTGAAAACAGTTGGTTCAGCAAAGACGAGGATGAAATTGTCCCGGCAAAATTGATTAAATTTGAGGCGGAAGTAAAGCTCGTTAATTTGTGGGATCGGAATCTTGGCAAAGGCGCTGAGGATAGTGCCATCAAACTCATACCGGCTCTTTCCGGAAGTCGCGTGTTTGGCGCGTCAGCAGACGGCAATGTATTTGGTATCAATACAGGCAATGGAAACATTGTTTGGGAAGTGAATGTTGTCGACTTTTACACTAAGGAAGAGCGCGAAGTCGCCTTTTCCAAAAATATCGATGTCATTACTGGCGGCGTGGGCCAAGGCAGTGGATTGGTTGTTGTGGGGTCAGCCGCGGGTGAACTTGTCGCGATCAATGAAGAAGACGGTTCACTTGCTTGGAAGGCTAAAACCGCCAGCGAAGTGTTAGCGCCACCACAGGTAAGCGGCGACATTGTTGTTGCGCAATCAATAGATGGCAAGGTTGCCGCTTACGATACCAGTGATGGTGAACGAAGATGGATTTACACAACATCGATTCCAAGTCTGACGTTACGAGGAACCAGTACTCCAATAGTCACCGATGAGTTTGTTATCGCCGCGTTTGCCAATGGCCGCCTGTCGGTACTCGATAGGTTCCGTGGTTTGGCCGGTATTGATCAGCGCGTCGGCATCTCAAAGGGTAAATCTGATCTTGAACGATTAATCGATATTGATGGCTCGATGGTGTTGGACGGATCAAGTCTTTACGCTGTTTCCTATCAGGGCAATATGGTGATGCTCGATCTCGCTGCCTCCGGACGCGTAGGTTGGGGAATGGAAGCCTCAAGCGTGGTTGGCCTTGGCTCTGGTTTTGGCAATGTTTACTTGGCTGGCGCAGACAGCAAACTTACCGCGATTACAATGGATAGCAAACGGGAACTCTGGGCGAGCGAAGCGCTGCTAAACCGGAATATTACATCTCCTGTGACGCTCAGTAGCTACATTGCTGTTGGCGACTTTGAAGGTTATATACACCTGATAGCGCAGTCTGATGGACGATTTGTCGCGCGCAAAAAGGTAGATGGCGAAGGGATTTCAGCGCCTATTGTCGTTGATGGTAGTCGTGTGTACGTCATCACGAACGGCGGCCGTTTGTTCGCTATGGAAGTGCGTTCCTAAAATGATTCCTGTCATTGCTCTTGTCGGCCGACCTAATGTTGGCAAGTCTACGCTGTTTAATCGGTTGACCCGTACTCGGGATGCCATTGTTGCCGAGTTTGCAGGACTTACCCGTGATAGACAGTACGGTAAGGGTGCCATGGGTGATTTCAGTTATATCGTGGTAGATACTGGCGGTATTACCGGAGATGATGTCGATGGTATCGAAGCGCCTATGGCCGATCAGGCGCATCAGGCGATTGGTGAAGCAGACCTTGTCCTGTTTCTGGTAGATGCTAAAGGTGGCAGAACATCAGCTGATGAAGACATCGCTAAATCGCTGAGGATCGACGAGCGTCCCGTCATGCTGATTGCCAACAAAATTGATGGTCAGAACCCTGACTACGTCTCGGGGGAGTTCGCTAACCTTGGTTTCGGTGATCCTTTTATGATCTCTGCTAGCAACGGACATGGCGTTCGTGGCATGGTTGACGAAGGTATAGCGACATACATGCCGCAACTTTATAACGGTGAGGTCAACCGTGGTGAAGAGCTCTTTAATGAAGCGACTGGCGTTAAGATAGCGGTTATCGGCCGACCAAATGTGGGTAAGTCCACGCTGGTAAATCGAATGCTCGGTGAAGAACGCGTGGTGGTTTTCGACGAAGCGGGCACAACCAGAGACAGCATTTATATTCCCTACGAACGTCAAGGCAAATACTACACAATCATAGACACTGCCGGTGTTCGTCGGCGGGGTAAAGTACATCAGAAAATTGAAAAGTTTTCGATCATCAAAACCTTGGCGGCGATTGATGATGCACATGTCGTGATTCTAATGGTCGATGGCAGCGAAGGTCTGGTTGATCAGGATTTGCATCTGCTTGGACACGTACTTGAAGCGGGAAGAGCGCTGGTTATTGCGGTGAATAAATGGGATGGCACCTCATTGATGCAAAAAGATAAAGTGCGGGCAGAACTAGATCGACGCCTAACTTTTATCGACTTCGCAGAAACACATTTTATCTCTGCTCTGCATGGTAGCGGCGTTGGCAAGCTTTACGGCTCAATACATCAGGCGCACGAGTCTGCGACAAGAAAGCTAAAAACCAGTGTATTGAATGAGGTACTTGAAAAAGCGTTGCAGGAACATCAACCGCCAATGGTGAATGGTCGCAGGGTCAAGTTACGCTATGTGCACATCGGTGGTCATAACCCGCCAATTCTGGTGATTCACGGTAATCAGACAAGTTCAATCCCAAATTCTTACCGTCGATTTCTCGAGCACAGATTCATGCGCGCGCTAAAACTTAAAGGCACGCCGGTTCGCATTCAGTTTAAATCGAGCGAGAATCCCTTTGATGGTAAGAACACGAGAAAGAAAGAGAAGTTAACGAAAGGCCAACTTGGGGCCAAACAACGTAAGATTAACTATCTTTCCAACGAAAAGAAGAAAGAACTGCGTGGTCAGGACAAGAAAGCCAAGAATGTACAGAAAGATCGCAAGAATTCTAAAAACAGACGTTAACCAATCATGGTGTAGGGTTCGGCCACAGCAATACCCAAAGCAACCATACAAACACTTTGTGCCTGACTTTACTGCTGTTCTGCAATAAACAGATTGGGGTCTACTCTGGCGTTGTTCAGACTAACGCTCCAATGAAGGTGCGGTCCGGTGACTCTTCCAGTTTGTCCCACCTTACCGATAAGGTCTCCTAGTGATAGCGCGTCGCCGACAGCAACCGCTGTTTCACTCATGTGACAATACATAGAGATGAGCCCCTGGCCGTGGTCAAGTAACACCGTGTTACCGTTAAAAAAGTAGTTGCCTACGGCAGTAACGCGACCGGCAGCGGGGGCAAGGATAGGTGTGCCAGTGGGAGCAGCAATATCAAGGCCACTATGCGGGTTTCGAGGCTGATCATTCAGTATGCGTCTCAGGCCAAATGGACTTGAAATGGGTCCCTTTGCAGGTAATACAAAATCTACCGCCGGCTGCGCCAGGTCTTCGAAGGATTTAAACGCTTTATTCATTTCGTTGCGTTCGCGAATAATTCTTTCCATATCTTCTTTATATGGATTCACCTTGCGTTTGTTTTCGATGGTTAGCCTCTGCACCCTGTATTCTTTTGTGCCTACCTTGAAGCTCAATGTGCTCTGGTGCTCATCCGTGTTACTCGCTGTCTTGTAAGTGAGCTCGAGCGGATAGTCTCCGGGGGGTGTTTTCAGAGGAATTCCGACTACCGCATATTTCTCTTTCTGGCTCGAGAGTAACATGACTTGACGATTTTTAAAGAGGACAGTGCTGGTGGATAAAGGCACTGGGATGATGGCGATGCCGCCGGGTACCGGGTTGTGTTGTGGTAGAGCAAATAGTTGAGCCGAAAATAGCGCGGTTGCTACTGCAACGACGGCAAGTTTGGTCAGAAATATCATAGTGAAGAACTCGCTAGCATATCGGCGACGATGGTTTACTATCTTGCCGCATTTGGACAGAATTGTTCAAGCGCTGCTGAGTGACTAGCGGCATCCAACCAGGAGCTTATTTGACCAAGCCATTGATTAAGATTTGTTGTGTCCAGGGCATTGCGGAGGCGCGCACGGCAATCAAAGCCGGTGCTTCGGCGATAGGACTTGTATCTGCCATGCCGAGCGGACCGGGCGTGATTGATGAGGCGCTGATCGCAGAAATCGCAAGCGCGGTGCCCGCACCTGTCGAAACATTCTTGTTAACCTCGGAACAGATAGCTTCACGGATCATCGAGCAGCACCATATTTGCCAAACAACAACGATTCAGCTAGTGGATCATGTTGAAGTTGCTGAACTGGTAAAGCTCAGGCAATCGCTGACGGGTATCAGACTGGTTCAGGTGATTCATGTGGTCGATAATACTTCGCTGCGAGAGGCCTCATTAGTAGAGCCCTACGTTGATGCGATACTGCTCGATTCGGGTAATGTGAGTCTGGACATTAAAGAACTAGGCGGTACTGGTCGCGTGCATGACTGGTCGGTCAGTCGGCGTATTGTCGGAACGTTAAAACGCCCGGTATTTCTCGCGGGAGGGCTAAGACCCGAAAATGTCGCGGAAGCAATAGCACGGGTGCAGCCCTATGGTGTGGATGTGTGTAGCGGCGTCAGGACCGAAGGTTTGCTGGATCAAAAAAAGCTGAACGCTCTGATAAACGCCATTTTTGAGTGAATCACGGGGCTGCTACCAAATCGATTAATCACAGCTAACGGAGATGTTCTTGCTAGCTTTATCTTCCGGCGTGATGCGGTTGAGCATAATTTCATATTCTTCAGTGCAGCTTTCCACAGCTTTGAATTTTGCTGTGCGACCGAACATTGGCATCCCAATATAGCCGCGAATTTCGAGCACGCCAGATTTCAATTTCATATAACTCTCGTAGGTGTTGCCTGATTCAGGATCATATATTTTTCCCTGCCATCGACCATTTTGAAACACATAGTCGCGATAGATATTCATGCCCACAATGGCTCTGCTTCTTAGTGCTTCGTCAGGGTTATTGTCATCCAGTCTGATTTGTCCCACGCGCTCGGGCGACTCTTCTTGTGAGTAGACCGGCTCTCTCAGAGCCAAAATCTCTCCCTTGACGGTATTGTCTTCATAGTAGGTACGGAAAATTGATCCTTCAGAGGCCCAGAGGCCAAAGACAGGGTTGTCGATGGCTGCATCCTTACTCGACGCATTTATCGTCCATGTATAGCTTACTGAAAAGAGCAGTGTCAGCAGCTGCAGGCTGATCTTCAAATAGTATCCGGGGCGTGTCATTTCGTTGTCTTACCTGATTGGTGTGAGCAATGATTTTGCTGTGAAAAGATAGAAAATGAAAGCGGATCTTTGTGTACCATTAGTGTTCAGTTCAACTGGTTTAGAAAGTGTCTGTCTCCGCTCTGCTCATTGTCCTCGTCGCAGCTTTATTGCATGCAACCTGGAACTATTGGGTCAAGAAACTGGCTGGTGGCCCAGAGCTTATCTGGATGTTCTCAATGTTGTCGGTGATGCTTTACACCCCGGCGTTTTGTTACTTGCTGTTGTTGGGAGATGTGAAATTTAACGTCCAAACGGTTGGAATGATATGTGGCAGTGGCCTGTTGCACCTTGCTTACTTTCTCATGCTGCAATTGGGCTATCGTCATGGCGAGCTATCACTTGTCTATCCTATCGCTCGTGCTACGGGTCCGTTACTCGCTACGCTTTTTGCTGTTGTTGCTCTTGGCGAGCAAATATCAGTTCAAGTGGTCGCTGGAGGCATGTGTATCGTGATCGGGGTGTTGTTTTTATCCGGCGGTATTCGCGGCAGGCTTTTGAGCAAAGGTCCATCGATGCTGTTTGGGCTTGGTACCGGTACGCTGATTGGTTGTTACACGGTCTGGGATGCCTATGCGGTGTCGGTTGCGTTAATAGCGCCACTGGTTTTGGACTACTTCGCGAACTTGTTTCGTGGTGTCGCATTAATGCCATATGCGCTGAAGCGCAAGCCAGCCCTGATCAGTTTATGGCGTCATCATAAACAGCCGGTCTTTGGCATCGCACTGTTAAGTCCACTCGCCTACATTCTGGTGTTGTATGTCTACACTTATACGCCTGTGGTTTACGTGGCGCCGCTACGTGAGGTTAGCGTTTTGTTTACGGTTATGTTGGGTGCGGTGCTTCTGAAGGAGCGTGAAGTGGCCTCAAGGATGACATGGGGGACGCTGATTGTTGTTGGCATAGGATTGTTGGTCAGTAGCTAGCATGGCTAAAAAGGGGCTTTTACCGGGAGCGAACCAAGACCACAGATACCCGACACAATTGTCGGCTGTCTCGTCTTTGACTATCTGCTGTCTGATGGCCATTGAATCAACAGCTTTTATTTCGAAGGTTTTTTATATTCAACTGACTTCTGGTTAGTTAAAGTGCGGGCGTGCAAAGGTGAAATTAGATTGCCGTCTGTTGAACCTGCGGTAGCCAGTGCCGCATTCAAAGCTACAGGACAAAGGTTGCAGTTTTTGCCATTTACGCTGGCTTAAGACAGATTATTGCATCTAACACGCGAACCAAGAGGTAAATTAAAATGGCGGACTATCAAGAATCCGACGTCCCTGATCAGAGGGGCAAAACCGTCTTTATTACTGGTGCGAATACAGGCATCGGTTATGACACAGCAAGAGTACTGGCATTGCGCGGCGCCAAGGTGTTACTTGGTTGCCGTGATGAATCAAAAGCCAACGATGCCATCCGTAAGATTCAGAGGCTTAAAGCCGATGCTGAGATGGTGTGGATTCCACTCGACCTGGCGAGTCTCGGTTCGATAGAGAATGCTGCTAGCGTTGTTGGCAAAGAATCAAAACTCGATGCACTTGTGAATAATGCGGGTGTGATGATGCCGCCCAAATCAATGACTCAAGATGGCTTTGAATTGCAGTTTGGGGTCAATCACCTTGGCCATTACGCGCTGACGGGCCATTTGTTGTCAAAACTTAAAGATCAAGAGGGTGCCAGGATTGTAAATGTGAGCAGCCTCGCCCATCGTAACGGCAAAATTGATTATGAAGATATTCATGCTGAGAAGCGCTACAGCCGCATGGGTCGCTATAGCATGAGCAAATTCGCCAATATTCTTTTCACCTACGAACTGCAGCGAAGGCTTGAAGCTGTCGGGTCTTCCGCGATATCAGTTGCCTGCCACCCGGGAGGATCAGCAACAGAACTTGGACGACACATGCCACCTTTATTAGCGCTGTTACTCGCGCCAATGAGTTTGATAATGAATTCTTCCGCGCAAGGGGCGCTGCCCACGTTGATGGCGACGACGGGTGCTGAAGTGTCTGGTGGTGACTACTTTGGGCCGATGAAAATGGGTGAAATGCGCCATTCAGCGCAGAAAGTTGACACCATCGGGCCGGCTAAAGATAAAGCTGATGCAGCCAAGCTCTGGCAAGTTTCTGCTGAGCTCACGGGCTTCGAATACAGTATTTGACGCTGACGAGTGGTTGCGCGGCCAGCAAGTTGCTGGCGCAAGTATCGTCAACGCGCAAAGGGTGTCGGGCGATGACACCCTTATATCGTCATCGATATTTAGTGCACCACCACTAAAGTGCGAGACCCATCCTAAGAGGGGTCAGCAATCTTGAGCAATTGTTTGCCGATGTTCTTCCCGGTAAACAGTCTGTTTAAAGTGTCCGGAATATTGTCGAACCCTTCTTGCATGTCTACCTGATATTTCAGCTGACCTGCTTGAATCCAACCCAGCATATCTGCGATTGCCTCGCCTGCTCTTGGCATATAATCAATGACAATAAAGCCTTCCATTCGACCTCTCATGACCACAAGGTTCATGATGTTTGAGGGCCCGGGGATCGGCGCTGTTGCGTTGTATCCAGATATACCACCGCATAGGACAACTCTTGCCTTGAGGTTGATATGATTCAGTGCTGCTTCTAGTATGTCTCCTCCGACATTGTCAAAGAACACGTCGACCTTGTTGGGGCAAGTCTCGCTAATCCGTTCGTTGACATCTTCAGACTTGTAATCAATCGCATCATCAAACCCCGCTTCTTCGACTAACCATTTACACTTTTCGGGGCCGCCTGCAATACCAACAACACGACAGCCTTTAAGCTTCGCGATTTGCCCAGCAACTGAACCGGTGGCACCCGCGGCGCCTGATACAAGTACTGTTTCACCTTCTTTAGGTTCACCAAGGTCGAGTAAACCAAAATACGCGGTAAGACCAGTGACACCGAGAACTGACAACATCATTTCAGGGGGTATACCCTCGGGTACCTTTGATAGACCCATCGGGCCAACGTTGGGTGAAGACAATGTGAAGTCCTGCCAGCCGCCGGTTGTTTGAACAATATCCCCTTTGGCGAAGTCCGGGTGCATTGAATCAGCGACCTGACCGATTGAACCCGCGCGCATGGGTTCGCCTAAACCAACAGGCGGCAGATAGCTCTCTCTGTCTTCCATCCAGCCGCGCTGTGTGGGATCAAATGATAGAAATAGATTGCGTACCAATACTTGTCCTTCTTCGGGCTCGGGAATGGGTGTCTCTTTGTACTCAAAATTGTCTCTACCAACGATACCCTGTGGTCTTTTGGCCAGTAACCATTGTCTGTTTGTGTTCACTATTGCTCCTTAATGAATGGGTTGTAGCATTTATACGTGATGCGCTGAATTATGTTTCAAAAAAAAATTATATAGGCTTAGTTTTTCACTGGCGCTATCTTGGCGACTGATAACAGTGATTCAACACAGTCCCTGATCGAAACATCGAGTGGTCGGAAATCCATATCAAGCGTTTCCCTGATACGATCATTACGTAATTCGCAGCCTCCCCAGATCGCTCGAAATTCTGCTTCGCGTGCCTGAACACTTTCTGGTAGCGGGTCCACCAATTCTGCGCCGGCAAAACCAAGTTCGGGAAGTAAGCGATCGATACTTGCGCAAACATCCTCGACGTTTCTGGTTTCTGTTGACCAAGCGATAAATCGTTCGCCATTTTTCACATTGACGCTTTCCAGCATGCGTATGTGCGCTTCCGCAACATCTCGTACGTCGACTGTGTACCAGGCGCGGTAAGCGCCAATGACGTTTTGGGTATATTTACCGAGTAGCATCGTTTCAATGTGATGCTGCCAAGGGCCACCGTTTTTTTGGTGCGCCGATTGGATAGGGCCCACATTATCACCAGGACAACAGGTAATGGCATCCCAACGACCACTTGCATCGGCCGCATCCGCGAACGCGCGCTCTGCAAGGACTTTACCCATGGAGTAGCCCTGCCCGCGTTCCGGTAATCGTTTGGGGTTTTGCTCATCCGGATATCGATCTTCATAGAGCACAGGGCGTCGAACGAGTTCTTGAATATCTTGCTCGGATATCACGGCTGCGATACTGGAGGTGACGACAACGCGATTCACTGTTTCTGATTTGTTAACGCTATCAATAACGTGATCGCAGACTTTTTTGACATAATCTAGGTCGTCGTAAGTTGAAACGTGAGACAGGTGAGCGACACCGTGGCAGCCCTTGAAAATGTCATCGAAGCATCCTGCTTGATCGAGATTTGCTGAGTGTAATGTCAGGCGTCCTGAAGCGTAGCCAGGCATTGCCTTCAGAAACCCAGCTTTTTCTTCATCATTTGTGTCTCTTACACACGCGCGCACTCGGTAGCCTTCGTCTAACAACTGACGAACGACCCACCCGCCGATAAAACCTGCACTACCGGTGACTGCAACTGTACCCCCTTGCGGAATTGGTGCCATTAAAACTCTCCTTAACTTCGTTTCTTTTAGCTGATTTTTTGTCTGTTTTGACGTCAGGCAGATTCGCTGCCTGTGTCTTTTTGATATCTCTTTCCTCTCTCAGCGGCTAGTTTGTAAGCAGCGCTGGTCTCAGCTTCAACTTCTTTTCGTTGGACTTTGATGAGTTCTTCAAATTCGTCTTTCCACCAGCGTCGTGTTACCTGAGGAAACGTACCCATGCGATTGGCGCAGGCGTTTGCGCCACGATCGCGTCCAGCTTCATAGCCCGCCGCGCCTACTGTTGATGCGGCGTGCTGGCCAAATGGTATGAGATCGCCTTCCATTTTCGGCAACAAAAAGTAGGGCATTGATACACGTGTCTCACCATCAGGAATTAGTGTGGTGTTAACCCGGTGCAGGGTTGCCGAATATTTTCCCTCGCTTAGATGCATCAGTGTGCCGCCGGTGTTAACAATCACGGCTCCAGGAATCACCGGCACAGAGTATTCACCCTCAGCTGTTCTGCAGGTGACGGGTGCGTTGATCCATTGACCCTCCCCTGCAACTACCTGTAATCCAGGGCGATCGTTGATTAGCAGTGCAACAAAGGGTGGTCCGTCAATATGTGCGCCAACATTGGTGCTATCAAATTTTTCGTAGTCGCGGCGTACTTGTTCTTGCGCTTCCTCTGCGAAAACCTCGAGGCTGTAGTTATGGTTAAGACTTGCCGCAAGGTCGGGATCATCGTAGTCGAAATACCGCTTAAACTCGCTGGGGTCTTCACCCAGTGACTCAACAATTAATTCTCCTAATAGATGCGTTAGGCGGTGGTAGGTTTCGTTGAGTTCCTCAATGAGTGGACGAAATCCGGGCATTGAATCTGTTTTTGGCCAGGTATTTGGACCGCGAAAAAGGCGTTTGTGTATTGGTTGCGATTTGTCATCATGATCGCACTCAGGTGTTTGCTCAAACCCATACTGAAAGTTTTCAATCACTTGGCCGTGACCCCGATCCGCAGGTGTTGGCAGGGTGTAACCTCTGAAG
>CAXRCG010000297.1:0-9953 GCA_964228885.1 Pseudomonadales bacterium
GCCGATTCTCTGGTCAAGCCAGACATACGGAATTTGTCGTCAATTTTGGTCGAATTCATATCGACTCGATCGAAGGGCTCTATCATATCAACCGTTGGAACGTTCAGAACAAACTCTTTGTGTCTGCGTATCATGGGCAAAGCTGCGTGGACATCCTCAACACTGATACCGATTTGCGGCGGCTTGCCATTGACAACAAATGTCCAGACTACCGATATTTCATCTTTACCTGGCTCTAACCCACTCACCGTCAGCATAATGGCAGGCACCGGCGGAATCATTGGACCAGCCTCTTCTAGTTTAACCCGCACATCTCCTATTCCCTTAGCATTGGTTGATTCACCGCCGGTCTTGCCCAACGCTGGCGCTCCAGCCATCAATCCTGTGATGAGGGTGTTTTTAACAAGTGTTCTTCTTGTTACAGAATGCGGCATGATTGTCTACTCCAGGTTATCCCCGATGGCAAGTTTGCCATCAGTTATTGCTGTTACATAAATACCAAACATGATTCCCCCTGCATACCCATCTGCTCTTTTTCGATATTTGCTCAGGGTACGCAAAGGCTCTTTCGCCACTGCTCCTGTTTCTTGATTGATAGTCGTCACAGTGCAACGCTCACAAACGGCGACTCTTTCCAGATTAAGACCAGGAAAGTTGAAAAGCTCCAAAATATCTTCTTTGTATGGCTCGAGACGTTCCAAAACAATATTTGGTCTGAAACGATTCATTGGCAGATCATCCAAAAGTCTTCCATTAAGATCATCGAGTGACTCAGTATTCGTGAGCAATATCGGTGCGGCATCTACAAATTTCGTCTGCGGTTTACCGTGAACACTTACAAACTCGGGCACTGGCAAAAACCACGGCGCCGCACCGTTCGTGCGTGCTAGTCTGACGTCAGTTCCTAGCCTTTCAGTCAGCCAAAAGGCAACGTCGTCTCCCATATCCTGAATCGATAGGTCACTTCCATATACCTGAATTTTTCCCAATGTCTGTTTCGAATTGACAGCGCAGTTAAGCGCAAAATTCGAGGTTCCAGGAAAGCTCAGCTCAAGATGATCCACCGACTTCCAGACAGCCGACAAATACATCATGCTCGAAAGCTGTTTCTGATTAATTCGCTCTCCATCTTTGATGACCGCAAATTCACGATCACCCACCAAACCCATGGATGTTACCGCAGCCTGATCGACACTATAACCTCGACAACCTTTAATGGGATATAACAACAAATCTGACACTTTTACTTGGCTCATACTGTTTTATCTCCCCTAACAATTGATCTAAAAGTCAACAGAATGAACTATGTGGATGGCTTTAGCACTTTGCGATACAGCTCCTGATCATTACGATCCATCAGTCGAACAGTAAGTTCCTGACTCGACTGCTCAATGTCCACCAAACCAAAAAATTGCAACCCGGCGCTGGGGGGTAGATTCACCCCCTGCGCGGTCGTTGGTACTTTTGAGAATTTTACTTCCGGGCCAAAGGTATCATCTAGCTGCAAGAGACCAAAAGTTCCAGCGTGAATCGGCCCTGAAACGAACTCCCAAAAAGGCAAAAATTCTTTAAATGCAGCCCTGTCCGGATGATAGTGATGCGCCGCAGTGTAGTGCACATCAGCGGTAATCCAGAGCGTGTTTTTGACATCATGTTGTTTCAAAGAGCGGAGTAAACCAGCCAACTCAAGCTCCCGGCCTAGTGGCGCACCTTTAATGCCGTTAGCAATTCCCTCGACACCACTTGAGGACCTGTAGTCATCCCATATCACCAGCCCGATCGGCATGTCAGATGCAATGACTTTCCAAGTTGCCTGACTGTCCATCAGCGCTTGTTTAAACCATGCCATTTGAGCTGCACCGAGAACACTTGACTGATCATCAAGCTGGGTCTGATTACCGTCAGTATTGGGGCCGCGATAAGACCGCAAATCCAACATAAACACATCCAGCATCGGGCCATAACTTATTTTTCGGTAAATACGCCCCACTTCTAACGAATGATTTCTTGTGGGCAACATTTCGTGAAAAGCCCGTTTCCCGCGCCGAGCGAGTATTTCTATCGATTTTTCGCTGTAGCGTGGATCATTAGAGAGATCTTTTGAAGAAGACCAATTATTCGTGACCTCGTGGTCATCCCATTGGTAGTAAACCGGAATCTGACTATTGAACAACCGCAAATGTGTATCACGTAAGTTGTAGCGCCAACGGCCCCGGTATTCCTCTAGGGATTCTGCCACTTTGTGCACACCGTCTGAGACAAAATTGCGCCAGATGGAGCCGTCAGGCATCTTCTGTTCCTTTTGAATAGGTTCATCAGCATAGATCGTGTCGCCGCTGTGAATCATAAAGTCGGGCGCGTGACGAGCAATAGTGGAATAGGTCGCCATGCCGCCATGCGCCGGATCAATCCCCCAACCCTGTCCCGCCGTGTCTCCGGACCATGCGAAACGCACGTCTTTCTTTTGCTCGCTTGCTGCCGCAGGCGCGGTTCGGCAGCTACCGGTCATTATTGGTGACTTTGCCCTCGGCTGATCCAACGCTGAAAAGTGAACGCGATAATAAATTTCACAACCTTCGGGTAGCCCAGTAAGCAAACATTTAGCGGCCAGACCAGATTCTTCGTTCGCTAACACAGGTGCAAAACGAATCACCTCATCAAAAGTTTGATCTACCGAGGCCTCCACATGCATGAAGCCAGGACGATCGGTCGAGGACCAAACCACGCAGGAGTTATGATCTGGATCACCAGACTGAACCCCATGACGCATAACTGGTCGCTGCGGCCCGAAGCTGACTGCCGGTGCAGCACAACCAGCGAGAGCGCTAGCACCTGATACGGTAGACAGTTGGAGAAAACTGCGACGTGGGATTGATAGATTTTTCGTGCAACTATTCATCGATAGATTCATCCGGAGAAGTTTAGACTCGTGACAGTAAGCGAAAACGGTCCCATGCGTGCTGCAAAGAAGATATCAGGGAGAAGGGTCGACAGGTTTTGCGAACCATTTCTTTCTCGGGCCGCCTGAGATAAATAAACCCGTTTCAAACCGTCGTGCGAGATAAGGGCCTGTTAGGAAGTTTTTGGCTTTTTATTGTCAATCAGCTCATCTAATTTTAGGTTATCCAACCAGGAATTGTAATCCGCGACATTGCCCGGCAGTACAATTCGAGTGTCTTCTAACTTATCCAGCGTCTTTATATATCGTTCGCTCAATTGAAGTTTTAAAGACTCAGGTCCTCCGTTTTGGTTAATCACACCACCAATCTTTTCTACTGATTCAGCTGTAGCAGCAGCTATCGCAAGAATTTCTTCTGCCTGACCCTCAGCCTCATTGATTCTCCGCTGCATCTCACCTTCGGATCTGTTGATCAACTCGGTTTTCAGACCTTCGGATCTGTTTATACGGCTTTGTTTATCACCCTCACTTGAGGCTAAGATTGCACGACGCTCGCGCTCTGCACTCACCTGTTTTTCCATGGCATTTCTCACTGTATCCGGTGGCGTAATATTCTTGATTTCATAGCGATGCACCTTGGTGCCCCATGACTGCCCAGCCTGATCAAGCACTTCCACTACCTTAGCGCTAATAACATCACGTTCTTCAAATGTTCGATCAAGATCAAGTGTACCTATCACGGATCGCGTTGTTGTTTTTGCGAGCTGAACCGCAGCATATCGATAGTCGACGATACCGTAGCTTGCTTTTACCGGGTCCCATACCGACATATAAATGACGCCATCCACAGTGACCTGAACTTCATCTCCTGTGAAACACTCCTGTGGTGGAACATCTATTGCCTCTTCACGCAGATCCTGGATGAAAGTGACCTTGTCAACAAAAGGGATTAACGCATGAAAACCCGCCTCTAGGGTCTTGTGATAACGCCCCAAGCGTTCAACAATGTGTGCCGTTTGAGTAGACACAAGCCTAATTGACTGGAAGAACTTAACAATCAGGACGAGGAAGATTATTCCCCATGTCACCATCACAAAAATGTCCATACCCATTTGTTAACTCCCTTTCCTGTTGTTGCGGTTGATTGTCGTCGCAACACGATCAAAACCTTCAAACATGCCCTCTATATTAGCGAGCTCGGAGGGTACGATAGAGACATCACTGCGCGCGTAAAGACTATCGACCTGATCAATATATGACTCAACAAGCCGGACATTCATTGCCTGGTGCCCGCCAGGTTGCTTTATCGCACGCGCGATCGCCGTCATACCATTAGCCGTTGCGGTTGCAAGAATCGAGATTTCCTGAGCGCGACCATTGGCTTCATTAATTCGCTTTTGACGCTCACCTTCAGAAAGGTTGATGGCCTCCTGCCTCTCACCTTCGGAAAGGTTAATTGTTGAATCCCTCTCGGCGTTCGCTAACGTAATTTCAGCGCGTTTTTGACGTTCGGCTTCCATCTGTTTTTCGAGGACATCGATGACATTCCTCGATGGCGTGATGTTCATTACTTCGTAGCGCATCACTTTAATACCCCAGGGCTCCGATGCATTATCTATTTCCCGAACGATCGTTTCATTCAGAGCATCCCTTTCGGAAAACGTTTGACTTAAACGCAATTTGCCTACTTCTGAACGCACCGTCGTCTGAGCAAGATTTATCGCTGCGATTAAGTAATCTTCGATACCATAGCTCGCCTTGTATGCATCCATCACCTTGATATAGAGCAAAGCATCGACATCTATCTGGATGTTATCCCTGGAGATACAACTCTGGTGCGGAATGTTGATACAAAGTTCTCGGGTTTCATGTCTGTAGGCAACCCGATCTACAAAGGGAATGAGGAAGTGAAGCCCAGGCTCTAGAATTGATCTGAATTTACCCAATCGCTCTATGACGCAAAGTTCTCGCATTGGCACAATAAGAATCAGGTTATAGGCCACAAAGGCGACGATCAGCATCAGGATCGTGAAGAATCCGGTGAATTGTTCCATAGTTCTTACTCCATTAATTCTCTATCCCTCTCATCGGAGAGCATTCGCCTTAGCGAATCCGACTCAATCCCCAACGAACTGGCATTTTACTATGCCATTGGATCCACAATGTACGTCGTATTTTCCCTGCTAACTATTCGCGCCCGCGATCCTTCGGTAATTTCTCTACCATCGCCCAGCGCACGCCAGGTTGTCCCTCTAAAGGTCACTGTGCCAGCAGATTCACCAGGGCCAATGGTATCGAGAACCTCAACGATCTCATCAATTTCATCTAATATTTCTTCTGTATTTGCCCTATGTGAATCGCCCTCTGCAAATCGACTGACAATTGCTCTGAAGCTAACGATCAGAGCAAGTGAAGAAATAAAAAAAAGGGAAAGGGCATTTACCCATGTCGTGACAAAGCCTAACCAGAGGGAAATCGCAACGATTGCACTCGATGCACCGAGAAAAAAGACCACGCCTCCGGGGACGATTATCTCTGCCAAGGCAAGCAATACAGCGAGGGCCATCCATATGAGTGGATCAGTAATTGTAGTCATGGTTTGATTTGAACCTCTATGACATATTATGTCAACTTCTATTTGTCTGTTTACCTAAACCTGTAAGCGAGCATACGGTGGCGCTTCTCCATATAGGATATGCCTAATTATCCGAATCAGCTATACCGGGGCACCTCAACACTAATAGACCAAGATATTCCACTAGGCACGAAAGTGAGATAGTTTGCAGAACAGAATATTGCAATGGGCCTTAAAGAAAAATGCCAAAGGCGGGCGGAGGGGGAGAAACAGATGGGCTAGTAAAACCTTTAGTCGAAGAGCACGTTAACTTCTGATGGGGGATAGCAGTTCTAATACGCAGCCAGTCGAAGCGAGAGAATGTAATCGCCCCTTAAACAGCCAACTACAAAGCTGACTATACCATTTCCACAATCTGGATTGGCTCTCGAGCCGGACGGTATCCGGATTGCCCAATCCAGTTCGCAGGCTTCCGGCCCTTCGGCGAGATCTCCGCTTTGGCCAAAAACTCCGGATTAAAAGGGACCATTTTCTCCGAAAGGCAGCCATTAATATCTTGCAATTTGTCGGACATGGGTACAAACACTTTCATTCTTTCTTCCACGGCTAAATTATCTTCGTCTTGCATAGTAAACCTCACAACCAGCAACACCGCCTTGAGGGAAAGTGAAAGTTCACTGAATTAGAGTGGAGAAACTATGAATTCCACGTTATACGCCCCGCAACGCCCAATTCTGGCAGCAACATGACAATTTCCCACGTGCGTAAAAATATATTTGGGGTAAAGTGCGCTACAGGGAAATACTTCTTTCCTGCATTGTCATAACATACAGCCAAACCAACGAGAGGAAAGCGCATGGCTAAGAAAATTGCCATCGTAGAGGATGATCCAGACCAAAGGAGCAACTACGTTGATGCCATTACGAAAAAAGGCTACGACGTCACTGCTTATAGCAGCCGCGCCGAAGCGCTTGCAGGATTTGAACGAGAACTGCCTGAGCTCGCCATTCTCGACATCATTCTTGGAGACGAAGTGGATGCCGGCTTCGAAATTTGCCGGGACCTTCTTTCGAAATCAGCTTCTCTACCCGTCATATTTTTAACAGAGCGTATCGCCGAAATAGATAAAATTAGCGGCCTAAGATTAGGCGCCTGGGATTATCTACCCAAGCCTATTTCTCTTGACTATCTTGCAGAGCGTATCAGCTCACTCTTGCGGATTCATGAAGCTCGCGGTCAATCAAGCGCAGGATCAGCTTCAGCAAAATTAGTTGGCGACATGTCGATTGATCAAGAAGCGCTTTTGGTTTCATGGAAGAATGAGCCCATCAATCTTTCAGGCACCGAATTTCGCATGCTCGCCAAATTAGTTCGCGCGCCGGGTCACGCAGTGTCCTACGATACTCTCATGAACGCGACGATGCAGAGCCTTGTCACTAACAACACGATCAATACTCACATGCGAAATATTCGTAAAAAGTTCGAGAGTATCGACAAGAGTTTTGATTGTATTAAGAGTGAATATGGGTTCGGTTATCGGTGGTCCATCAAGTAAGCCCATTTTTGTGAAGGCAACCATCAGATGAAGAAGAACAGAATTCGCGGGCCCAGGCTTGCGACGAAATTATTCATATTGATGAGTCTCACTTTGGTGGTATTACCTTGGTTCAGCTATCTCTATTTACAAGAGATGGAAGATTTTCTCGTCGACAGCCAGGCGAACGCACAACTACTTACCGCCGAGGGTATTTCGACGCTGCTGAATGGGCGGTCAGATCTATTCAATGAATTACCACTGTCTCCGGAGGGCTACGAGCAACTCTACGCGCACCCACTCACCACGCCCGTTCGGATTGATGGTAAAAGTAATGACTGGGAAGATGTCCTCAACTATAACGTCAGTTTTGGACAGTCAAAAACCTCTGCTTCCCCTGAAATCTCACCGAACCAATTTTACCTCGTTCTCGGCGAACACAAAGATCAGGTCTACGCTTTCATACAAGTTCAGGACGACAAACTTGTTTTTCGGGATCGAAATATTCTTCGCCTAGATCTCTCGGACCACGTCAGAATTACATTTACCGGGAAGTCGGGAGAAACGGTTCAGTTGGTGCTGACAATGACCGAACCCGGTGTCACCACCGCTTATGAGATGGATAGTGAATGGCGTTATGCTACTCAGGGCGAAGCCGAGAACAGAATACAGGGCTTCATGTCCGAAACTGATACGGGTTATACAATTGAGTTTCGTATACCACTTTCACTGGTAGGCTCAACCAAACATTTCGGTCTGGCTGTAGCAGATGTCGACAACGCAGAAAGCAGAGCAATTCAGTCTATTACCGGCACTCTGCCTTCTGCGGGCCAGGAAGCATTTGGGTTGGTGCTATTAAAGTCGCCTGAAGTCCTTAAAATCGTCGAAGGACTAGGTTATTCAGGAGCGAATATTCAGGTTATCGATGCCCAGCGAAGAGTCCGAGCAGAGGTAGGCTCGTATACCACTTCCCAGGAAAAGCCGTCAGCGCAAGAAGAGCAGTCAGTAGGCGAATCGTGGTTTTTATTTTTCAGTGCAGTGATCGACTATGCGTATGGATTTATCGACCAAGCACTACGCGAGGAACTTGCCGTACCGGAGGGTCAAGTGATTCTTGATTCTCTTGCGGGCAAACCAAGCTATCAGAGGCGTTATTCCGAAGAAGACGGAGAGGTCATTATTGCCGCTCATCCGATTATTTCTGAGGACAGAATCATTGGTACCGTACAGCTAAAACAAAACACAAAACGTATTCTACAACTAAGACGTGATGCGCTAGAACGAATTATCAATTTTTCAGTTCTATCGCTGTTTATCTTTGTATTACTTATTCTGGCATTTTCTGTGCGGTTGGCGAGTCGAATCCGGAAGCTAGGCGTTGAAACTACAGACGCCATTGACATTTATGGTCGACTGCAGACCGATCAGATACGCAGCGAAACAAAATCTGCGGATGAGATAGGTGACCTTGCTCGGAGCATTTCAGGCATGTTAGCTCGACTACATCAGCACAATCAATTTCTGGAAAACATGCCCCGAACACTTAGGCATGAGATTAATAATCCACTCAACACACTCAGCACGTCGTTACAAAACCTAGAAAATGAAGAGTCAGAGTCCGGACGGGAAAAATATCTTGAAAGTGCTAAGCGCGGCGTGAATCGAATTGGCATGATTGTCCAGAACCTCGCCGATGCAGCTAGCCTTGAGGATGCATTGGAAGCCGAGGAATTTGAGGTCATCGACCTACATAACCTCGTGCAGAATTATCTCGCAAATTGCCGCACGACACATGACAATCGCACCTTCGAGTATCGAGGCACCCAAAGACAGGTGCTCAGCAACGTTTCTGACTATCGCATTGAACAGTTATTGGACAAACTTATCGATAACGCATTAGACTTTTCTGACCCCGGCAGCATAATCACAGTGGGCCTTACCGTCGACGCCAACAACCTTACTCTGTTTGTAACCAATCAGGGCCCTATAATACAGGCTGAAGCGGTCGAAAGTATTTTCGACTCAATGGTTTCTGTACGCAAATCCAATCCCGACAATCGATTACATTTTGGCATGGGCCTTTATGTCGTCAGAGTTATAGCGGAACATCACGGGGGCAGTGTCAGCGCGGCGAATCTCTTGAGCGGCAATGGCGTTACTATTCGAATAAACTTGCCTCTCTATAAAAAGCTTAACAACCCTGCAGTTGCAGTAAGCTAGCCCTCCTTAAACTGATGGTTTTCACAAGAAACTACAAAACCCAGAATAACTGCCTTCGCTCTTTTTAAGCGGTAGCTTCAACGTACATGTCGAAAAGACTGATTCTTTCGATGAGAGTCTGTCGTTAGTCTCACACGTATCAAAATCGTGACACCTCCGCGTGAGCGTAAAACCCAACGGGAAGACAGCGCAAAAAAAAAGCCCTAACGCCTTTGGGGGAGGAGGAGTGTCAGGGCTTACAGCACCATTGTAAGGAGCAAATCTCTGGAGCTTGAGGGTTAGTCTATCCTTTCAATATGAAAAGACTATGGAAGGAGTATGGAAACATTAGCGGAAAAGCTTGAATGGGAATTTGCAAGAGTACCCAAGCTTTTGAAGCCTCAATTAATCACTCGCTTCTGAGACGACCTGGTCACTTGACCGCGCGTCGCAAAGGCATTCTGAATCCCCCACCCGCCCTTTTCGGCCGCAGTTTTTAACAGCTGGATCATGCTTGCATTAATTTCCTGATTAATCACAAAGTTTATTCCCCTGCCCTCCTTTGGTTGAATCGACAACTGGAGAATAGTGTCTTTAATGCTAAACGACAGTTTGAATGCCAGAAGGATTGACTCTCCCAAGGGATAACTGCTCGACTCTTCGGTAAATTGCATCGTAAAATTCGCGTCACTTAGTCTTTTCTCTTGCTTGAATTCTTCGACCGCGTTTTTTTCCGCTGGCGTCAC
>CAXRCG010000298.1:0-34111 GCA_964228885.1 Pseudomonadales bacterium
TGACGGATTCGTTCACGCGCGGGTCAACAAATTTTATTTTTGCGCCTCTGTTACTCGCTTCTCTTAATGCTTTCATTGGATCGGCGATCGAGAGAAAACTCATATGTGAGATTCTAGGGTTCGAACCAAAAATCAATAGAAAGTCGGTGTTTTGAATATCCGGGATCGGATGAATTGTACTGGAACCGAACATTGCTTCACTACCTGCAAACTTATTGGTGCAATCCTGGGTACCTGAACTGAAGTTTCTTCGAATTTCATTCTTAATTAAGAAAGAGCCTATCGCCGGCCCCGCCAGTGAATTGAAAGCCAATGGGTTGCCCGTGTATGAAGCAATAGCATTAGCGCCGTATTTCTCTCTAACGCTAGCCAGTCCCTCAGCGATCCCGGCCGCTGCCTCATCCCAGCTCACACGCTCGAAATTATTGCCCACTTTTTTCATGGGGTAATTATTACGATCAGGGTCCTGATGAATTTCGAGTGTAGCCAATCCCTTGTGACAGGCGAATCCTTTCGTAACGGGGTGATCGCGGTCAGGAAGAAGTGAAATAATTTCGTCATTTTCCACCTCGGCTATTAATGCACAGGAGGGCTCGCATACTCTGCAGAAGGTGTTATGTTTGCTGGACATGCTCTGTTCCTTTATTTTTTTCTTCCAATAGAAACTAACAGCATATCAATTAGATCGGCAAATTCAATTTTCGCTATCCAGTGCTGATAAACGCCACAATGTCGTGCAGACGACAATATGCCGCGTAGCGACATGATCAGGAATATGGGAACGAAAAAATGGCGTTATCATGTATGCTGTTAATAACCAGACCAATTGAGACAGCAAAAAGGGAGATAAGATTGAAGCTCATTAGTGACGAAATCCTCATCGATACAGGTCAGGAAAACCCTGGCAACGAGGCCATTTATCCATCATTCTCTGAATACCGATTCTGGGACCCCGCTGCATGGACTAACGGGCATCCCTACGCCCTATACCAAAAAATGCGTGAGCAAGCGCCGGTGATGTGGTCACCCTCGGTAAAAGGCATCTCAGGTTTTTGGTCTGTCACTAAGTACGACGACATCAAGCAAGTTGAGCTTGCACATAGCGTGTTCTCCTCACAGCGCGGCAGTATCAACATGGCTGTGCCTGATAGAAAACAGTGGCGACCGAAGAAGCTGGTGCCCGCCGCCTATAATTCCCTGATCAATCTCGATGAACCGCAGCATCGAGAATTACGCATGCAACAGAGCGATTTCTTTTTCCCAGCCTATGTGGCCACCCTCAGAGATAAGGTTGCGCTGAAGATTGACGAATTACTTGATGAGATGGACAGAAAAGGTCCCGTTATCGACTTTGTTAAGTTGTTTTCAGAGGAACTTCCCCTATTCACACTCTGCGAAATGCTAGGCATTGATGAAGATGATCGTCCCAGAGTTAAAATCTGGATGCACCACCTAGAATTAGCGGCTCAGTTTATGTCTAATCCCTGGCAAACATTTCTCTCGGAGCCTATGTTCCCGTTTCGATTCAATCCTGTTGTGAACGAGATGTTTGCCTACGGAGAGCGCGTCATGGCAGACCGGCGCGCCAATCCCCGAAAAGATTTGCTGACGGTTATTGCCCAATCAAAACTGGACGATACGCTATTACCTCAGGAGTTTCTTGACGGCTCCTGGCTGCTGATCATCTTCGCTGGCAATGACACATCGCGGAATTCACTATCCGGCACCGTTCGGTTAATGACACAATTTCCAGACCAGCGCGCCATGGTGCTGGATGACCCTTCGCTGATCCCTCAAATGTCGGAAGAAGCGCTACGCATGGTGTCACCGGTCATGCATATGCGACGCACGGCAATGGAAGATACAGAACTGAACGGCCAGATAATTGCGAAAGATGAAAAAGTTGTGCTCTGGTGCGGCGCTGCTAATCGCGATCCAGATGTATTTCCAGACCCGGATACGTTCAATATACATAGAGATAATGCTGAAAAGCATCTGGCGTTTGGGCATGGTGTGCACAAATGCCTAGGATCACGCATCGCAAAGATGCAACTTCGGTTAGCTTTCGAACAAATATTTGATCGTTTTCCCAATATACACTGGACCGGCAAACAAACCATCGCGCCCAATCCTCTGGTTCATGCTATTTCGAGTCTGCAAGTAAACTTGTATGGACCGGACGGCAAGCGGCCGGTTCAGGTCGCAGTGAACTGAGAAGATTCGCGCGCAATCTTGAGAGACAAGAAAACATGCTGATAAACACTACCCAGAGAGATGAATTCCTCAATCAACCGAACACCGCTGTACTCGCCACAGTCGATGCCCACGGTCGCCCACATGCCGTACCTGTTTGGTATCTGTGGACGGGCGAGGTTTTTGAAATCATCGGTGGCACTAACTCAGCCAAAATGCGCCATATAGAAATGCATGGGCGCGCAGCGCTATGTGTCGATAAACGCGGCAACAATGCATTTCACGTCACCGCTGAGGGCCCATGCGAACTTGGACCAACGGCAACCCGCGACTGGCGATTAAAGCTCCATACTCATTATCGTGGTGCCGAAGCAGCCGCAAAGGTTGTGGCAGGCGACGGCCATCTATCCCAGCGTTTTTTTACCCTGAAACCCGAGCGCTGGTACGGTTGGACCTCGGCCCAGATGAAATAGCGTAGCAACCTGTTTGACACGTGAGGAACCGTCACATCCCAAAACTCCTTGTTTTAGCAAGCAGCTTTTCTTAGAGAAGCATGCAACCCGCGACCAGTAGACGTGATCAGCTGCGGGAGGCGAGCCATATCTTTGAGGGGTTTCTTCGGAGATTGTGGCCGTGAATAGTCAGGAGTAACAGGCGAACTATTTGGACAAAACTGACCTTTTCTCACTCTCCTCATTCCTGTAAAAAAAGCCCTGTTCAGTATTTGATCTAAAAGTAACTAGGAGTAAACAGATGTCCGCATCGGAACGTAAAGACACGCCGGAACAAGCCGAGTTTAGAGCTCAGGCGCGCAAGTGGCTTGAAAACAACCATCCGGGTCAACCCTCGGTCAGACTGCCCCTTGGCGCGCTTGAGTTAAGCGACCCAGAGGCGCTCGACTACCTCCAGAAGTGGCAGGCATCTGCCTATGATGCGGGTTTGGTAGGCGCAGACTATTCCACCGATTGCGGTGGTGGCGGGCATACAGATTGCCAAGCGATTGCAAATCAGGAGATGCAGCGCGCCAAAACCCCGTTTCTACCCAACATTATTGGGCTGGGCATGGCAGCGCCAACAGTTTATTTCCACGGGCAGGAGGAAGTTAAACAGGAACTGCTGCCTAAATTGCTATCAGGAGAAGAAATTTGGTGCCAAGGTTTCAGCGAACCCGGGGCCGGGTCTGACCTCGCAAACCAACAAACTTTTGCCGAGAAAAAGGGCGACAGCTGGGTCATCAATGGACACAAAGTCTGGACGTCTCTCGCTCACTTCGCAGACTGGATGATTTTGCTTTGCCGCACAGACAAAAACGACAAATACAATGGTCTATCCTATTTTGTCGTGCCCATAAAATCCGCGCTAGGCAATGGGGTCACAGTTAGACCTCTGATCAAGATGACAGGAGAAACCGGCTTTAACGAAGTTATTTTCGAAGACCTGGTTATTGAGGACAAATACCGACTCGATGAGGTAGGCGCAGGTTGGAAAGTAGCAATGACCACGCTTGCACACGAACGAGGTGCTGGCATGCTGGTCACGCCCGCTGCTGGCGGCATGACACAAAAAACAGAGAAAAGCGCGAATACCAGCAGTCCTTCTGCGCTTATCGAGCTTGCAAAAAACAGTTATCGAAATGGCAAAACGGCCGCTGACGATCCATTAGTCCGTGACGATATTGTCAAAATGATTATTCGTCAGGAATCATTCAGACAGAACCAGCGACGTGCCGGCGTTCAATCGTTACTCGATCACCCAATGCGGCTGGCGTTACAAAACAAACTAGTAGGAACTGAATACAATCAGGATCTCGCGCAACTCGCGTACGACATCGAAGGGCCTGCTAGCAGTCTATATTTAAACGACGAGCATGCACCCGGTGGTGGCGAGTGGCCGCTGGCATACATGAACTCATTTGGGGTTACCATTGCCGCTGGCGCAAATGAAGTACAACGAAATATTCTCGGCGAGCGTGTGCTTGGCATGCCAAAATCGAAGTAAGGGGAAACGAAAATGACAGAACAACCTAAAAACTTTGGTTTTGGTGAAGACGAAACCATGCTGAAAGATTCAGCAGCTAAATTCTTTGCTGACAATTGCAGCGCGGACAAAATTCACAGCCAGGTAGCCGAAGATCCAAACATTCATAGAAGCATCGAATGCATTTGGGACAAAGGGCTGTGGCAGCAAATCACAGAACTCGGGTGGACGGCAGCTTGTGTGCCTGAGGAAGCGGGCGGTCTAGGTATGCCGCTTGTCGCCGCTGTGGCAATTGCAGAGGAAGCTGGCAAGGCGGCATTTCCATCTCCACTCATCTCTACGATGATTGCGAGTTTTGTGCTTAAAGAATGCCATTCGGAAGCAGCGACCAAGACGTTGGGAGATATCGCCAGCGGCGTACCAATGACCCTTGCAGTGACCAACAAACAAGGGTCATGGGAACCTTGCGATACGGATGTTACTGCTACCGGCACCACACTTAATGGCACCGCATACTTTGTGCAGGATGCGCAGAAGTGCGATCAGTTTATCGTCAGTGCAAACACACCAAAAGGCGTGGCGCTTTTTCTGGTTGATGCAAGCGCAGCAGGCGTTTCAATCACGCCCGATGGCATTATCGACCTAACAAGAGATCAGGCTCACATAGAGTTTAAAAATGTAGAATCAATTGAACTCGCAGCCCCTGGCGTTGGCGAAAAAAGCCTTGCGTCAGCACTCCCCGCAATCCAGACCATCATCACAGCAGATATGGTTGGTGCCGGTGAGTGGTTGTTGCAAACAACCGTTGATTACACCACCACACGTGTTCAGTTCGATCGCCCGCTGGGATTTTTTCAGGCTGTTAAACATCCATTGGTGAACGTCATGCTCGAAATTGACAGATGCAAGTCGTTAGCTTACAACGCCGCATGCGCACTGGATGTCGCGGAAAGTCAGTCTGACCGGGAAGAAGCAGCAAAGTTTGCGCACATGGCGAAGGCGAACGGGGGAGAAATGGCCGCGTTCTCATCAAGCCGCGCGGTACAATTTCATGGCGGTATTGGTTTCACTTGGGAATGTTATGTACACCTATTCTTCAAACGGCAGATGCACAACCAGATGCTGTTCGGTGATGCTAAATATCACCGAGCCAAACTCGCTGACATTCTGATCGGCAAAGCGGCCTAGGCATTTTGGGCTAACCCCTCATGGAAAGGTTTTTGATTTTTATGAGGGGACCCTTCCAAATAAAAAATTCACTGTCTTTCCAGGCGGCATCTGACATGGCCGGGGCCTTCTCACATCACAACGACACCATCTCTACTGCACTTTTTATCAAATGGTTTCAAAATCTAGGTCTACAGCTTCAATAATTAGCTGTACTTTTTCTAAACCCCGGTACTCATTGACATCAATTCGATACGCCATTCGTTTCATCCGCTCTTCGATCAGTCTACTGTGGTTAAAAGCAATCGCATCAATCAACTCGTCGCCATTCAGCAGTCTCAACTTCAGGTGTTTGCCTCCTAGAATACGTTGATCGATAATTTCAAATTCTCCGTCAAACACTGGTTCGGGAAAACCCTGCCCCCAAGGCGCTGCTTCGGCGATTTTTCTGGCTGTCGCGAGGTTAAGTTTCCCTTCAAGTTCACCATCACTCACCACCCGTTGCTCAAGATCTTCTTTCGACAAACCTTTTCGCGCTTCAGCGTCAAACAATGCAGCAAACTCGGCAAATCTGGCAAGAGGCAGGCTAAGGCCAGCGGCCATCGCATGGCCTCCAAACTTGTCAATTAATCCGGGATTAGCCGTCGCTATCGCATCCAGCGCATCACGAATATGTAACCCATGAATAGACCGCGCAGAGCCTTTAATCTCGGTATCAGACACTTTCGCAAACGCAATTGTCGGGCGATGCACGCGGTCTTTGATTCTAGAAGCGATGATGCCAACTACCCCCTGATGCCAAGATGCATTGTAGAGACAAACACCGTATTTATTGGACTTGGTTGATTCACTATTTGAGGCGACTGCCGCTTTCACAATTTCAATCGCCTGGTCTTTCATTTCATCTTCTATCGATCGACGCGCTTTGTTGATTCCATCTAATTGTTCCGCCAGCGCCACTGCGCCAGCGTCCGATTCAGACAACAAACACTCAATGCCAATCGACATATCTTCTAGACGCCCCGCGGCATTTAGCCGAGGTGCGACACCAAAGGCGATATCTCTGGAAACAAGCTTCTTGAGATCAGTACCCGAAACCGCCAGCAGCGCTCGGATGCCGGGTCTAACTTTACCTGCGCGCATTCTTCGAATGCCCTCATTTACGAGTACTCTATTGTTTTTATCAAACGGGACTACATCGGCGATAGTGCCTAACGCAACCAGATCAAGATAATCGGCAAGCAACGGTTCCGGTAACTGCTTTTGCTCAAACCACAACTTCTCCCGAAGCACTTTTCGGACCCCCGAGAGCAAATAGAAGCTTACGCCAACACCCGCCAGCGCTTTACTCGGGAAAGCGCACCCAGTCTGATTTGGATTAACGATCGCTGTCGCAGCGGGCGCGACATCACCGGGCAGATGATGATCGGTAATGACAGTTTCAATACCCAGCGTGTTTGCCGCTCTAACCCCGTCAACACTCGAAATGCCATTGTCAACGGTCACAATGAGTGCTGGCTGCATTTTCGCAGCAACTGCTACAATTTCGGGCGTCAGCCCATAGCCATATTCAAACCGGTTAGGTACAAGGTAATCAACATCAGCATTACATGCGCGCAAGCAATGGACCATGAGCGCAGTACTGGTTGCTCCGTCAGCATCGAAATCACCAACAATAATGATTTTTTGCCTCTTGACGATGGTCGAGGCGACAACATTCGCTGCGTCGATCAATCCCTTCATCGAGTCTGGCGGCAGCAGGTTATCTAGGGAAAAATCGATCTCAGATTGGTCAACAATACCCCGCTGCGCAAACAACCTCGCGAGTAGCGCGCTGTCCACTTTCTGTTCCAAATCCAGTGCCAGTCGTGCGTTATATGCCCGCCTGACGAGGCGTTTCAAAATTTTTCAACCCGGATGCGCGTTATATCTCCATCAACCACATCCATCGACTGCAGTTTCACGATCGCTTCATCAACGTTGCGTTCAATCACACTATCTGTGACCAACGCTATGAGCGCTCGACCCGATGTCGCATCTTTCTGTATCATGGAGTCGATTCCAATCCCGTGTTCACTCAGCACAGTAGTAATCCTCGCAAGCACGCCAGACTCATCGTGCACTTTCAAACGCAGGTAACAACAAGAAACTGTTTTCGTTATATTAATAATTGGCAGCACCTGCATCGCGTCGGGTACAAATCCTAGGTTCTGCACCGAATGGGTTGCTGAACTGTCCTTTGATATGACTCTAGAGAGATCAATAAGATCACCCACAACCGAAGAAGCTGTTGGTCCGGCGCCGGCACCCGCACCATAATACATCGTCGCACCAGCTGCATCGCTGCCAACCATCACTGCATTCATCACACCAGACACCTGAGACAACATTTGGGCTTTAGGTACCAGAGTCGGATGCACCCGCAACTCTACTCCCGCGACCTCACCCGCCTGGCCGTTCTGAACCTTTCGCGTAATACCAAGGTGCTTGATCTTAAAACCAAGTTCATCAGCGTAGCCAATGTCTTCCACCGTGATTTTGGAAATGCCTTCTGTGTACATCGCTGCAAAATTGAGCGGCACACCAAACGCTAGCGAGCTGAGAATTGTCAGCTTGTGAGCAGCATCAATACCCTCTACATCAAACGTTGGATCCGCTTCGGCGTAACCTAATTCCTGCGCCTGCTTTAACACTTCTTCGAAACCTCTGTTACCCGCGGTTTCCATTTCACTCAATATAAAATTACTGGTGCCATTAATGATGCCCGCCACCCAGTGAATCTGATTGCCAGCCAGACCTTCACGCAGCGCTTTGACGATAGGAATGCCGCCAGCGATAGCCGCCTCGAACATAATCGAAACACCTTTGGCATTAGCAAGATTAAATAGCTCATCGCCGTGTATAGCTATCAGCGCCTTATTAGCAGTGACAACATGTTTGCCATTTCCGATCGCTTGCTTCACCAATTCCAGCGCAACGTCGTCGCCGCCAATTAACTCACAAACAATATGAACCTCAGGGTCATTCACAACATCAAATACATCACGGCTCACTTTGACACCGCTTAGATCGCATTCAGGATGATCCCGCCGACAACCCACATGAGAGACAGCTATATCAACTCCTGTCTTTCGTGCAATTTCCGCGGCGTTGGTACCGAGCAAATTAAAAGTACCTGAACCGACTGTTCCCAACCCACAGATACCAATATTCACCTTTGTCATATCCTAAGTTCCTTATTATGTTCCGGGTTTAGCCTTCTGATATTGAGGCTTTATTCTGAAACATCTTTTTAAGTCCGCGTAGGGCTTGCCGGGTTCTATGTTCATTTTCAATCAGTGCGAAACGCACATGGTCATCACCATATTGACCAAACCCGATGCCGGGTGAAACAGCAACCTTCGCTTCTTTCAATACATATTTTGCAAATTCAAGCGAACCCATGTTCTGAAACTGCGGCGGTATTTTTGCCCAGACAAACATTGTCGCCTTTGGTTTTTCGACCTGCCAGCCTATCGCGTTCAGACCATCGCAGAGTACGTCGCGTCGTTTTCGGTACATCTCACGATTCTCAGCAACACAACTCTGGTCACCTTCTAGCGCAGCAATCGCAGCAACCTGAACAGGCGTAAACATACCGTAGTCGAGATAAGACTTCATCCGCGCCAGTGCTCCAACCAGCGTCGGGTTCCCCACACAAAATCCAATCCTCCAACCAGGCATATTATAACTTTTCGATAAAGTAAAAAACTCCACAGCAACATCCTTGGCACCTTCGACCTGTAAAATTGAAGGGGCTTTATATCCATCAAATACAATATCTGCGTAAGCGAGATCCTGTACCACCCAGATATCGTTTTCCTTCGCAATAGCGATCACTTTCTCAAAAAATTCCAGATCAACACATTGCGTCGTCGGGTTTCCGGGGAAATTCAGCACAAGCACCTTTGGCTTAGGCCAGCTAGTCATGATTGCTTTTTGAAGCTCGGCAAAAAAGTCGACGCCAGGTGCGAGCGGCACATGTCGGACATCGGCATCTGCGATGACAAAACCATAGGGATGTACAGGATAAGAAGGATTCGGCACAAGCACCGCATCTCCGGGGCCTAGCACCGCCATCGCGAGATGAGCAATGCCCTCTTTTGACCCGAGCGTCACAATCGCTTCTTTTTCTGCATCCAGCTCAACATCAAAGCGCTCTTTGTACCATTTGCAGATCGCCTGTCGTAGTCTAGGAATACCCTTCGATTGAGAGTAACGGTGTGTATCGCCACGTTGCACAGTTTCGATCAACTTGTCGACAATATGTTTAGGTGTGGGTTGATCCGGATTACCCATCCCGAAATCAATGATATCTTCCCCTCGCGCCCGCGCATCCTTCTTCAGTGCATCAGTGATACTGAAGATATAGGGTGGCAGTCTCTTTATTCTCGGAAAGTCGTCCATAATTTTTGTCTGATACCTGTATTTTTAAATTCTATCTCGTTTGATTGACCCGCGATGCCTTGGTTCGGGTACATAAATTCTTACAACCACACCACCAACCGCCAAAAAAGCGACGGATGCAATGAACACCGCCTCGTAGTGCCAAAACGCTGCAAGCACCCCACCGAGTAAAGGTCCAATTGTACCCGCCATTTCAGATGCCATATTCGCGATCGCTATTCTAACGGGAAGATCTTCCCTGTCACCAAATTCTAACGTTAAATTTATCGAAGCATTCTGAAAACCCTGAACCGAGGCGCCAATACCGACAAAAACTAGTACAGTAATCAGATAACCGTCTGCCGACATCAGTACCAGCGTAGATGTAATCCACAATGCAATCGACATCAGAAAAGTATCCCGAAAACCCCTTCGATCGGCTATCGCGCCCCAGAATAGATTTGAAATAGTACCGGATATGGTAAACGCAAACGTGACCACCCCAAGGGTTGCACCGGTAAGGCCAATCGACTGCCCAGCATACAAAATATAGAAAGGCATCGACATTCTACCCATGGTTGCCAGGGATCTTGCCAGAAAATATCTGGTAAAAGCTGGGTCATCCCGAAGTAATTGAGGTACGTCACCGAAACGTTGTTTCAGGCTCTGCTTGAGTTTTACCGTTGGAGGTTCCGGTTCTCTTACGGCCAATAGCATCAGCAAACCGATGGTGGTGAGAATAAAAGCAACAAGAAAAGTCCACGAGTAACCTGCGGCCGTCGGGTTTTCCCCGATCAAGTATGTACCACCTAGCCAGGCAACGATTGCAGAGGTTATACCTGCAAGAAAGTTGCGCAACCCGGTTAATCGGCCACGCTTTGAAACAGGAATGACTTTCGACATAAGGAAGTTAAAAATTACTCCTTGCATACCCTGAAATGCACCTAGCAGGGTCAGACATATCAAAAGCGCAATTAGCGTCGCCTCTCCACTTAGGTACAAGCCCGACATCGCAATTAACAAAATTGTGGTCCGCATCAAGCCGCCAATCAAAAAACCAAGCGGCAAGACTCGTTTTCGACTCTCAATCAGATTGGCACCAAGCATCGGCGTCAGCATCATGCCGAAGGCTTGCAAAGACAACGCAAGCCCGACGACAAACTCAGACCCACCTGAAAGCAGCATAATGTAAGCGGGAAGAAAGGTTGGCGCATTGATTAGCCGAAAACCGGTTTGACCCAACATGCCATGAAACAAATGCGCCGAAAAGTTCCAGGTCAGATTGCGTTCAACTTCGATTTGATAGCGCCGCTCAGCTCGTCTGAGCACAGGAGAATCAGATTCCAATTGGTTGACTCGGGTGTAAAGCACCCCTTTAGTGATCGGTTTGGCGTGGTTTATCGCACAGTATAACAGAATCAGTCTGTTATTTATGACGGCTTAGCCCAACAAAATAGCGGCAAGACTTAAAGGGGTTGTTAGATTTTATGAAAGGTGCTCTCTCTCCTAAACCGAAGAGAGGTAGAGCCTATCCGGGATTGAGGCCTAATAATATCGCAAGCTGCGCCGCGGGCATGTAACCGGCTTGTAGTTCTCCACTCTCGTAAACCACTGCCGGTGTTCCTGTAACACCCATAACACCACCCAGCCGAAACTGACGGGCTACGGAATTCACACAGGTGCGTTTTTCAATTGCTATTCCAGATTTTGCCTCAGTTAGTGCTTTCCTCGGATCATCCGCACACCACGCAGACACAATTTTGTCATAAGAGTCGGAGGGTATGCCCGCTCGTGGATAAGCGAGATAGCGCACCGCGATACCCATCCGATTTAGCTCGGGGATCTCCTGATGCAACTTGCGGCAAAAGCCGCAATCAATATCCGTAAAAACCGTAATCGTCGATTTGATTTCGTTCTCCGTTGGTGCATAAACCACCATCTCTGACTCATCAATACTGGACATCAAAGTTTTTCGCTTGACGTTTCGACCTTCTTCCGCAAGGTTGACAAAGCGAGTATCAGTAATCTTGAACAAGTCACCAACGATGAAATTTTCACCATCTTCTGTGACGTAGAGTATCTGACCGCCAGGCAACTCAGCCTCCCAAAAGCCCTGCAATTGACTGCGGGTAATTTCAATAATGGGTATCGCTGCATTTGCCTGCTTCAGTCGCGCACGAACTTCATCCGCCGTTGTTAACTCCGCTGCCATTAAGGATGCCCCCGACATCAGCGCAATAACAGCCGTCATACAACTTAACTTCGACACAATTCCACGCCGCAGGTTAACGATTAGTTTCAGAGCTTGAAGCATAAGGTGTCTCTCTTTTACATTGAGATAATAGAAAGGGACGGCATTCGTGCCAGTCGCGTTATGCCAGTATAGCGCCCATTGACCTGAGCAGAAACCTGTCATTAGCATATAAGAACTCAATCTATCGGGAATGCGCCAACCCACATGATAAAAACCCGACAAACGGTGAAGCCCAGTCGAAGACACACATCCAACGGCGACTACTCTATCCCCGTGGATGGTGCTCCGCGTGCAGTTCTTTCATCCGCTGTCGAGCAACATGGGTATAAATTTGGGTGGTAGAAAGATCGCTGTGACCCAGCAAAAGCTGCACGACCCGGAGGTCTGCACCGTGATTAAGTAAATGTGTCGCGAATGCGTGTCTCAATGTATGGGGAGAAATCTTTTTTTGAATCCCTGCTGTATCGGCATGTTGTTTAATTCGATGCCAGAATGTCTGACGAGTCATTTGTTTGCCGTGACTACTAGGAAAAACCACCTCCTGATACAGATTATGCTTTAGCAAATCACTCCTAGACTCCTTCAGATAGCGCACCAACCATTGAATAGCCTCTTCACCCATTGGCACCAGCCTTTCCTTGCTGCCTTTTCCCATTATCCGAACAACACCCTGACGAAGATTGACTTCAGTTAGTTGCAGGGCAACAAGTTCCGTTACTCTTAAACCAGTAGCATACAACAGCTCTAACATGGTGCGGTCTCGCATGCCAATCGCGGTCGAGATATCCGGCGTCGCCAACAATCGTTCAACATCTTTTTCAGTTAGCGTTGTAGGTAGCGGCCTGCCGAGTTTTGGGTTCTCTATCTGTAGCGTTGGGTCTTCGTTTATTTTATTTTCTCGAAGCAGGTATCGATAGAGGCTGCGCAAGCAAGATAATGCCCGCGCAGTGGATCTCGCCGTGATACCTGCAGCGAGGCGGTCTGAAAGATATCGCAACAAATCCTCGCGCCTAACGGCCTCCAGCTTTCGGCCCGACATGCTGTCTTCGAGCCATGCTTCGAAGGCGCGGAGATCTCTACCATATGATTCAAGCGTGTTATTGCTTAAACCTTTTTCCAACCACAAACTATCAAGAAATTCTCTCACCGATCTGGAGTGTGGTCGCTTTGAAACCGGCTCGTTCTTTTTCACAGAGATAAACTACCGTTTACCGGAAAGTACAACGGCTAGTCTACTTTGTCACGGCCAAGAAACACAAAGGGGGAAATGTAGATAAGAACCTTACACACACAAAAAAGCGCCGAATTTCGGCGCTTTTCAATTTCTCTGCGATCCTGCCGAGGACTTCTACCAGCCTCGAGCATCATCTTAGAAAAAACTATTTCTTAGCGAGCTTTTCCTTAATTCTCGCGCTTCGACCGCTTCGCTCTCTGAGATAGTAAAGTTTGGCCTGTCGAACATCACCGCGACGCTTCACTGTGACGCTGTCTATAAGCGGGCTATGCGTTTGAAACGTTCTCTCAACGCCAACACCGTGAGAAATCTTACGAACAGTGAAAGCGGAATTAACGCCGCGATTTCTGACGCCGATAACAACCCCCTCGTACGCCTGAAGACGCTCACGTGTACCTTCACGAACTTTTACCTGCACTGTGACAGTGTCACCCGGGCTGAACTCTGGTAGATCAGTCTTCAACTGTTCGTTTTCAATGTCTGCAATAATCTTGTTCTTCATTACTTTTTCCTTAAACAATCACTACCGAGGTAGTCTCTTTTACTTTCAATTCCTGCCACTATTGCTATCCGCATTTTCGCCGGCAAACTCACTCAATAGTGTTAAGTCAGCTTCACTCAACTCAACATTTGCCAGCAAATCAGGCCTTCTATCATACGTTCTACCAAGCGCCTGTTTTCTTCGCCACCGTTCAATCTGTCGATGATTACCGCTTAACAGTACGTCCGGTACAGCTTGGTTCTCTACTTGTTCCGGCCGCGTGTACTGCGGGTAGTCAAGTAGCACCGGCGATGCAACGTCACCGTTCGCTATATCAGCGAATGAATCTTGAGCTGCCGAATCTTCATCACCCAAGGCTCCAGGTAACAACCTTGTCACGCCATCAATAAGCACCATCGCCGGTAATTCACCGCCGCTTAGTACATAGTCGCCAATACTGTACTCTTCATCAATCACAGTATCGATGAGCCTTTCATCAATGCCCTCGTAACGTCCAGCAACCAGAATCAGCTTCTGCCTGTTTGCCAAACCAGCCAGACCTGCCTGATCCAGCTTCCGTCCCTGAGGGGACAAGAAGATGACTTTACAATCACCCTCTCCATCTATTTTCGCCGCCTCAGTTAGCGCAGCTTCTATTGCGGCCTTGAGTGGCTCAACCTTCATCAGCATGCCAGGGCCACCACCGTAGGGTTTATCATCAACCGTCCGATGTTTATCTGTTGTGTAATCTCTGGGATTCCAGGTTGCAATTTCAAGCAAACCTTTCTCTGCGGCCCTCCGGGTTATTCCATAACGAGAGACTGCTTCAAACATCTCTGGGAACAACGAAACGATTCCCACCCACATCTGACTGACTCCTTCGACGACCACTACCCAATATTCTATAAGATCTTCGCAGGCCGAGATCTCTGCGATCTAGTAGTCGGAAGCCCAATCGACCAGCATCTTGCCCTCGGCCACATCTATTTCTAAGACAACCTTTCCCTCAACATACGGGATCAATCTTTCCGCATCGTCGATGCTTCCGCTGTCGGGAACAACGACCAACACATCATTCGCGCCGGTCTCTAGCAAATGACTGACATGTCCAAGACATTCGTCTTGCTCATTTCGCACCTGTAAATTTTCCAATTGGTGCCAGTAATAATCTCCGGTTTCAAGCGGTGGCAGTAACCCTCTATCCACCCAAATCTCAAAACCACGCAGGGACTCGGCCTGATCTCTGTCTTTAAAGCCCTTTGGCAGCGCAATAACACCCTTACCGTGAACTTTACCTGATTCAAATTCGAGGAGGCTATCCTCACCTTGTTTATTACCGCGATCTTGGGAACCAGACCCTCTTCGCGCTTCGCGTGCCACATACCAGGGCGTATAACTCAATATTTTCTCTATCGGATCGGTGTAAGAGAAAATCTTCACCCAACCTTTGATCCCATACGCACCGTTGACCCGACCCACCAAAATTCTGTCAACATCCTGTTTTCCGTTAACCGGCTGCTTGCTATGCATCGCGTTTGCCGGTCAATTCCCCCGAGGGTGAATACCTCTTTGACCATATCGGAACAATCGTTTTGCCGATAAGAACCAAGGGCATCAGGAATTTGTGCCTGTTAGGCCGCCGCAACGTCCGCTGCAGCATTTGCCTTTCGATAAACCTTAACGATTTTCTTCACTCTGTCGCTAGTTTGGGCACCCTGACGGATCCAGTGATCAAAACGATCCAGGTCCATTCGCATGCCTTCTTCAGCGCCCCTGGCAACAGGATTAAAAAAGCCAAGACGCTCAATGTAGCGACCGTCTCTGCTCACGCGGCTGTCGGCCACAGTAATGTGATAAAAAGGGCGTTTCTTGCTGCCACTTCTGGATAACCGGATAGTTACCATGTTATTGATTTCCTTAAATTTAATCGTACACGCAGCCAATGCGACAGTCGCACAGGCCGTCAAAAGGTGGCGTATTGTACGGTATAGAGATTGAGAATTAAAGCTGTGCTTTCAATTAGTTGCAGCCGCGCCCATCAGATTTAAAACCGCCCTAGGAGGTCCTGATTCTCGCACTGCTGACGCCTCAGCATCCGCAAAAGTAGCAAGCCCTTTTAACCACTGCAGCCGCTTTAGGCTGAAGGCTCTTTACTCGCTGAGGGCTCTTTACTCGCTGAGGGCTCTTTACTCGCTGAGGGCTCTCTCGCTGAGGGTTATTTACCGCGGAAATCCACCGCCAGGAGGCTGCTGCATCATGCCGCCCATGCCCCGCATCATATTGGCCATACCGCCTTTCTTGGACATTTTCTTCATCATTTTTTGCATTTGCTTGTGCTGCTTGAGAAGTCGATTAATGTCCTGAATCTGGGTGCCAGAACCCGCCGCGATTCTCTTCTTACGCGAGCCGTTGATACTATCGGGGTACCGCCGCTCTCCTGGCGTCATCGAGCATATAATTGCTTCCATTTGACCAAAGGGGTTGGCATCAAGCTTCTCCTGAGCAATCTGAGCCATGTTGCCCATACCGGGCAGCTTGTCCATCATGCTGGCAATACCCCCCATATTATTCATCTGCTGTATTTGATCGCGGAAGTCCTCAAGGTCGAACTTCTTGCCCTTCTTGAGTTTGGAAGCGAGTTTCTTTGCTTTCTTTTTGTCAATTTTTTGCTCTGCGTCCTCAATCAGAGAGAGCACATCACCCATACCAAGAATTCGTGACGCGATACGATCAGGGTGAAAGATCTCAAGCGCGTCAATCTTTTCGCCAAGCGCCAGAAATTTAATCGGTTTACCGGTAATTGTTCGAACAGAGAGCGCCGCACCCCCTCGTGCATCGCCATCTGCTTTCGACAGAATCACACCCGACAAAGGCAGCGCTTGATTAAAAGCCGCAGCGGTCACTGCGGCGTCTTGACCTGTCATCGCGTCGACCACAAAAAGGGTTTCCGCAGGATTCACCCCCGCATGCAACCCTCTGATTTCATTCATCATTTCATCGTCGATAGCCAGCCGGCCAGCAGTATCAACAATCAAAACGTCACAGAATTGTTTTCGGGCTGCAGCCAATGCGTCTCTCGCAATTTGCAGCGGCTTTTGCTCGGTGGTGCTCTCAAAAAAGTTGACATCGGCTTCGGCTGCGAGTGTTCTGAGCTGATCTATCGCCGCAGGACGATAGACATCGGTGCTAACCACCATGACTTTCTTTTTATCGCGCTTTTTTAACCAAAGCGCGAGCTTCGCCGTAGATGTCGTCTTACCCGCCCCCTGCAGGCCAGCCATCATAATGACCGCCGGCGGCTGGACACTTAAATTCAGGCTATTGTCCTCAGCGCCCATGACAGAGACTAGCTCGTCATTAACAATTTTGACGAATGCCTGCCCTGGAGACAGACTCTGCATTACTTCTTGGCCAATCGCTCGCAGTCGAACCTGATCAATGAACTGTTTGACTACGCTCAGGGCCACGTCTGCCTCGAGCAAGGCCTTGCGCACCTCCCGCAAGGTTTCCTGTATGTTTTCTTCCGATAGTTTTGCTTTGCCGGTAATACCTCTTAGCGTATTACCTAATCGTTCTGTTAGTGAATCGAACACTTAGTAACATCCTGAATCAGATTTTCGATGAACCTGCTATTATACCTAATTCTGATCCAAGTCGCGGCGTTGATATCAATTGAACCTGACAATATTTGGCCTTTTGGCGAGCTTGCTTTATCTAGGTAGTGCTGGAACCCAGCTCTATTCATTAAAACATTCACCTATCTACAATAAAAGGCGGGTTATCATCCTCGGGCTGAGTGGTGTGTTGGCGCACGGCATTTTTAGCTTTAACGCGATTTTTACGCCGACGGGAATCAATCTCGGCATTTTTGAGATGGCTTCAGTCGTGGCACTGGCTATCTCCGCCATTGTTGTTCTCAGCAGTCTGCACCGACCAGTGGTCAACCTTATTATTGCTATTTTTCCGCTTGCTGTGCTGACGATTGTTGGGACTTTGTTGAACGAAAGCACCTACACGCCGAGACAAGATCTGACTCCAGGTATCGGCTTGCACGTCGTGCTCTCTGTGCTTTCCTATGGTTTGCTCGCCATTGCTGCCCTTCAAGCTATTCTTCTCTCGTTCGGAGACTATGAACTTAGGCATAAAAAGATGACGACGCTTCGTTATCTTCCTCCACTTCAGACCATGGAGTCATTGCTGTTTGAGCTGATTTGGGCTGGTCTCATCTTACTAAGCCTCTCTATTCTCAGTGGCTTTGTTTTCTTTGAACAAATGAGCCGCGGCTTGATACACCACACCTCTATCACACTGATCGCGTGGGTTGTTTTTTCCATACTGCTATGGGGACGCTACCGAATGGGTTGGCGCGGTGCAACGGCTTCCAGATGGACACTTTCGGGCTTCGCTCTCCTGCTTGTTGGCTACTTTGGCAGTAAATTGGTCATGGAAATCTTTCTCGCCCAATAAAACGGCCACTTGTGTACTTGACATAAAATAGCCTAAGCAGTACAAATATCGTCCCATAACAACACGAGGTCTCCATTCTTGGACGATCCGTCGATCGGCGCCTTATTTGGCGCCACTATTCTCCTTGTCATTCTTTCAGCATATTTTTCAGGCTCGGAAACCGCCATGATGGCGCTCAACCGTTACAGGTTGAAGCATCTCGCGAATGGAGGTCACGGCGGTGCTCGCCGTGCCAGCCGCCTTTTAGAACGCCCTGATCGGTTACTCAGTGTCATCCTCATCGGTAACAATCTGGTAAATTTCACCGCAGCGTCACTGGCAACCCTGATTGCTCTCGAACTTTACGGTGAATCTGGGGTTGCTATTGCCCCGGTGGTTTGTACATTTGTTTTTCTGATTTTCGCGGAGGTAGCACCAAAATCTATTGCGGCGGCCCACCCCGAAAGAGTGGCACTACCCTCGTCCCATGTGCTCAATTTGCTTTTACTCATCCTTTATCCTCTGGTTTGGCTCGTCAACGGTATCGCTAACGGCATACTTGCGCTGCTTGGCATTAATCATGACGAAACTGCAAGCGACCATCTAAGCAAAGAGGAACTGAGAACCGTTGTCTTCGAAGGTTCGCAGATCAGCGCACATCCACAGAATATGATGCTGGGTGTGCTCGACCTCGATAAGGTATCCGTTGAAGATATTATGGTCCCCAGAACAGAGATATTCGGCATCGACATCGATGACGATATTGAAGATATTATCGAGCAAATAAGGTCTTCACAGCACACAAGAATTCCCGTCTTCAAAGCTGACATCGATAAAATCATCGGAGTGCTCCATACCCGAAACGCAGCAAAGTTCCTGACCCAGAACGAAGTCAATAAAGCCGCTATTTTACAAGTCATCGATGAAACCTACTTTGTGCCCGAAAATCAGTCGCTGCAGACCTTGCTATTTAATTTTCAACAAAGCAAACAGCGACTTGGCATGGTGGTTGACGAGTACGGAGACGTTCAGGGGATTGTCGCCATCGAAGACATACTCGAGGAAATTGTTGGGGAGTTTACGACTGACCTGTCAGACACCAATATCGATATCCATCCATTGGATGATGGGCTCTACCTGATTGATGGCTCAACGCACATCCGACTCATCAACCGCCAGTTAACCTGGGATTTGCCTCAAGAAGGGCCAAAAACACTGAATGGTTTAATTATCGAGTATTTGGAAACCATACCGGACTCGAATGTCTGTATGTTGCTCGATGGCTATCGAATCGAAATCGTTCAAATCCAGGACAACATGATCAAAACCGCAAAGATATCTAGCGTGCCGGAACCCTTTTAAAAAACAGCGAAGATAAAGTGAGAAAACACCTGCTGACATAGGGTTTAGGAAACACGCTGAATGACACCAGCCCATCAAATTCAATGTGGCTCCTAACAACCGGATGCGACAAATTAAAGTACGACGGACTTTTGGCCCATCGGACCCGACAAAAGAGACACACTTGTGAGGCATCTCTTAAGGTCAGCCTCTGTATCCTAACCCTATCGCCACTTGCGATTAATCGCGGCGATAATAGACTTAAATGCCGCAGTCGTCGTATTTTGGCTTAAACCAACACCATAGTACTTGTTCTCGTGCTCGTCATTAATTGAGATGATGCAAATAGCTTGCGCCTCTTTGCCTTCGTTTAGGGCGTATTCCTGATAATCCACAACATTGAGCGGTTCATTCAAGGTTTCTACCATCGCTGATACAAACGCATCAATCGGCCCTGACCCCTCACCCAGCACTTCAATCTCATTCTCACCCACCATGATCCGTGCTTCGCAACGCTCGCTCTTACCATCCGAAGACACGTTATAGTCTATGAGCTTGTATGGCCCTTCGACATCAACAAACTCAGTGAGAAATGCGTTCCAGATAGAATCCGGTTTCAATTCACCACCATCATTTTCGGAGAGCTTCTGAACGATAGGGCTAAATTCAAGCAACAGCGGGCGGGGTAATGACACGCCAAAGTAACTTTCAAGTATAAACGCCACGCCACCTTTACCGGACTGACTGTTTACCCGCACCGTTTCCCGATACGAACCGCCGACATCAACAGGGTCTATTGGCAAATATGGCACTTCCCAGTTTTCATTACCGCCTTTCTCCACAAACGACATCCCTTTACGAATTGCGTCCTGGTGAGATCCGGAAAACGCGGTAAACACAAGTTCCCCCGCGTAGGGCTGGCGTACGTGAATATCTATTTTTGTACACTCGTTAGATACCGCGACAATTTTAGGCATATCTGAAAGATAGAGCTCCGGGTCGACCCCCTGAGAGAACATATTCATCGCCATCGTAATTACGTCACAATTTCCTGTCCGTTCACCGTTACCAAACAAGGTACCTTCAATCCGGTCAGCACCCGCCATCAGACCCATTTCAGATGCAGCGACACCTGTGCCCCGATCGTTGTGGGTATGCAGACTAATCACTGCTTTCTCTCGCTCAGGAAGATGACGAATAAACCACTCCAATTGATCGGCATAGATGTTTGGTGTCGCCATTTCAACCGTCGACGGTAAGTTAAGAATAATTTTCTGCTCCACCGTTGGCTGCCAAACGTTCATCACAGCAGCACAAATTTCAACGGCGAAGTCCATTTCTGTCGCCGTGTAGCTCTCTGGTGAATACTCCAGTGTGACTTCAGTACCTGCTTTTTCAAGCGTATCAGTGTGAACTTTCACCATGCCAGTTGCGTCCGTCGCAAGCTTGATAACTTCTTCACGACCCATGTTAAAAACCACTTTACGCTGCAACGTACTCGTCGAGTTATAAAGGTGAAAAATGACTTTTTTGGCGCCAGATACCGCTTCACAGGTTCTGGTGATTAGTTCCTCACGGGCCTGACACAGCACCTGAATCGTGACATCATCTGGAATCATATCCTCTTCAACGATCAATCTAACAAAGTCGAAATCTGTCTGAGAGGCTGCAGGGAAGCCAACCTCAATCTCCTTAAAACCCAACTCAAGCAACAGCTTGTACATCTTAAGCTTCTCGTTGGGAGTCATCGGCTCTATTAAAGCTTGGTTGCCATCACGCAAATCAACACTGCACCACCTTGGCGCCTTTGATATCACTTGGTCTGGCCAAGTACGGTCGGGCAATTTGATCGGCTGGAACGGCTTATATTTGTGAAACGGCATTTTCTTTGGCGCTTGCGTTTGCACTGCGTTTTCTTCTGAGTTACTCATGTCTGTTCTCTTTAGTCAGGGCAACATTTTTGAAATTTGCCACACGTAGAAATATTCAAACTGCTCGAGGATTCATCTCATTGGCGCAACATAACCGAGGCTGAATCAACAGTTAACAAAGGCAAAGTAGGGTTTTGACAGGCCGCCTACAACGGCAGTCTTAGGGTTAGTCCCAGAGATAACAGTGGGTTCAGAGACTTTATCAGCTGCTGGAGCAGTGTTTTGGCAAGACCACTTTTAGATGTATGAAAGACATGCACGCACTGACCCATCAAGTCGACGACGCCAGATCGGTCGAGTACCTTGTTAGCCAGTTTCAATCTGCTATGTGATGCTCTTGTATTCACTTTAGCTCTGCACTCTTACTATTTGACGAACATAACCTGCTCGCAGGGACGCAAATATATCCGGTTCGCGTGTATATTCCAAGTTTTCTGATGAATTGGCCGTCACATGCCAGATATTTTTACTAAATTCGCGGATGAAGCTGCGAACCGGTGTTTGGCAAGTTCTTGATACTCGGGCGACTTGTACCAAGCCATTGCATCTTCGTCGGTCGGAAATTCAATGAGCACTGTTCGGGTATAAGGCCACTCTCCCTCGAGAGATTCCGCTGCCTCATCTACCGCAAGCATTTTCCCTTTATATTGCGAAAAGATTTCGGCAAACCCAGCCGCGTATTTCGCATACTCCTCCCGATCATGGATATTAATCTGTGCAATCAGATAATTAGCCACTTTTTGCTCCTCGTAATTGTTAAATTCAAGCTATGGTTCGAACGCAACCGCCGTTTACCTCACCATCTTTAACCGTCAGTTTTATCCTTCGTCCTTGACTCTGGCTTTGTGCACAAATGGCTGTTTAGCTGAAGCTTCAGGATGTCGCGACAAGATCACGTTTGTAGCGTTTGAAGTTTTCAACATAGTGAAGGGCGCTCATCTCCAAACCTTTCATCTGATCTTCAGACAATTGTCTAACGACTTTTCCCGGTGAGCCCAAGACCATAGAACCATCAGGAATAACCTTGTTTTCAGAAATAAGAGAGTTAGCACCGATCAAACAATTTTTGCCTATTTTTGCACCATTAAGAATAACCGAATTGATACCAACCAGCGTGCCATCTCCAATCTCACAACCGTGCAACATCACTTTGTGCCCGACGGTGACGTTTTTGCCGATGGTCACCGGAAACCCCGGATCAACATGCAATACCGACAAATCCTGAACATTCGAATTCTCACCAATGGTAATGACATCGTTATCTCCCCGAAGCACAGCGCCAAACCAAATACTGGCATTCTGATGCATAACAACGGAACCAATCACCGACGCGCTATCCGCAATAAAATAGTTATCGCCTAAGGTTTCCAGCTTTCTGTCTGCCAAATTATAAATCATGTTTCTTCTCCTTAATTTTGATCTGAATTATGCAGGCTTGCAGTAAGTTCCAACACCTTTCTGAGTTCACCGCTCACTCGATATCGAAACCGGCACCTTCTCTTAAAAATTCTCGTAGAATCATCGCAGTGAGCCCCCATATTCTGTGACCATTGTATTGATACTCTGGAACGACATGTTTTTCTCCATGACGTTCTATCGTATCGGTATCAGTACGGGGGTCGGTTTCAAAATAGGCAAGAGGCACTTCAAAGATGCCGTCGAGCTCTTCAGGACTCGGTTCGAGTTTTAAACCCAGGTCGATCAACCCAACAAAGGGTGTGACTAGTAGACCGTGTTTGGAAATGAACGGCCGCAAGTGACAAACAATTTCCACCTCCGAAGTTTTGAGTCCAATTTCCTCTTCACTCTCACGAAGCGCCGTTGCCTCAAGGTTGAGGTCCTCAGGGTCCTGCTTTCCTCCGGGCCAGGCAACCTCACCAGCGTGACTATTGAGTCGCTGATGTCTCAGCGTCAGAATAACGCTGGGTTGAGCTGCGTTCGTCACGGGAATCAACACTGCGGCCTGTGCTCTGGTAGCTGAATCCTGATCGTCTGGAACAGGCTCAAAAGTGTAGCGCTTTAATCGATTTCTCAGGTTATTAATCATGGTGCCAGGTATTGAATTTCTCTTCATTATACCGATTTGTCATTTACCTTGCGCGCGATTATGAGACGCAATTCCGCCGGCATCGTCGAAGCAACAGAGATAAGATGAACCATGGCTTTCAGCATAGACAAAAACCGTAATCAACCATGCGTTGTTAGTTAGAGAAGCAAGGTGGCCGCTAAAGTCGATCTTTATCTGCGTATTAGAAGCCACGACCAGCCAAGGCTTTCCAAACGAACGAGCACTAAACTCGAGTGAAGAACACTTGATCGTCCCTCTTCTCAAATTCAAGGTTTGAAAAAACCAAGATCCGGCACACGGCGCTTGAATTAACTTGTATAATGTCCAAATGAATTTCTGTAACCAATGCGGCAGTGCCGTCAGCCATCGTGTACCGAAAGGCGATAACCGCCCGCGCTATATCTGTGACGATTGTGATCATATTCACTATCAAAACCCCCGGATTATCGCTGGCTGCCTGCCATTCCACGGCAGCCGAGTACTGCTCTGCAAACGAGCAATAGAACCCAGAAAAGGCTGGTGGACCCTACCGGCCGGGTTTCTTGAAAACGGCGAAACGACCGCGGAAGGCGCGCTTCGTGAAACCCGAGAAGAGGCCAACGCAAACGCCGAGATCATCGAGATTTACACCATGTTTAGCTTGCCGCATATCTCCCAGGTCTATATGTTTTTTAGGGCACAGTTACTCGACTTAAATTTCAGTGCAGGCGAAGAATCTCTGGAAGTTGCTCTTTTTGAAGAGCATGAGGTGCCATGGGAGGCGTTGGCTTTTCCCGTTATCACCCACACACTAACGCACTATTTTGAGGACAGAAAAAACAATGAGTTTCCAGTCCGAAGTTCGGATATTCTTTACAACAAACCGAAGTAGACCATAACCATCAGGGCAAACATTGTCTTAGGCGACAAACGCCCTCGCATTTCTGAACATTCTCATCCAGGGTCCGTCATCCTGCCATTCTTCCGGGTGCCAGCTGTTTTGCACTGTTCTGAATACCCGCTCCGGATGAGGCATCATGATTGTCACCCGACCATCATCATTCGTTAGGCCTGATATTCCGAGGGGGGAACCGTTGGGGTTCATCGGGTACTGATCGGTATACTCAACGTCGTGATCAACGTAGCGCAAGGCGATTTGCCCGTGGTCACGCAATCCTTCAGCGGCTGCAGGGGATAAGTCCGCTCGACCCTCTCCATGAGACACGACAATCGGCATATGCGAACCAGCCATTTCACTCAAAAAGATAGAAGGGCTTTGTTCAACTTTTACCAGTGATAACCGGGCTTCGAACTGCTCTGATCGATTAGCAACAAACTTTGGCCAGGCTCCGGCGCCGGGAATAAGTGCTTTCAGCGTTGCCATCATCTGACAACCATTGCAGACACCCAACGCAAAGGTCGATTTTCGTTCGAAGAAATCAACAAACTGGCTTCGAATTTTCTCGTGAAACAGGATTGATTTCGCCCAACCCTCTCCGGCACCCAGCACATCACCGTAGGAAAATCCGCCACAGGCAACGAGTCCCTGAAATTGGTCTCTACCGCTACTCGATATGTCTACCTTACCTGAGAGTATTTCACTCATATGCACATCAATCGCTGAAAATCCGGCGCTATGGAAGGCAGCCGCCATCTCAACCTGACTGTTCACCCCCTGCTCCCGCAGGATAGCAACGCGGGGCCTTACACCTTTGCTTATATAAGGGGCGGCAATGTCTTCGTTGAGATCAAAAGTAAGGTCAGCGGAAAGGCCCTGGTCAAGATCATCGGCGAGCGCTTGGAATTCTTCATCCGCGCAGGCAGGGTTGTCCCTTCTTTTTTGAATCTCATAACTCGCACTCGACCATCGCTGCTGCAATGCTGAACGCGCAGCATTAAACAGGATATTTGAATCACCCACGACACCGATAGTCACTTCCTGAATCACAGACGGCTTAGCAACAACCTGACAGCTAATCCCCACAGCTTCAAATCGATTGATGATTGCTTCGACCGCATCATTGGCCACTTGAACCACCGCGCCAGGTTCCTCATTGAACAAAAATGACAATATTGATTCGGGGTCTGGCACTTCAATGTCAAGACCCATGCGCGCTGCAAAAGCCATCTCGACCACCGCAGCAAAAAGACCACCATCGGAACGATCGTGGTATGCAAGAATTTGCTGTCTCACATCTCTCGACTGCATAAGTTCGAAGAAGGCTTTGAGCATTCCGGCGTCAAATACGTCGGCAACCCCGGCCGCAAGATTGTGCTGGTCACTGTCAATTTGAGCAGAGGTGATATTCAACTGGTCATAACACTGACTCAATACCGAACCATTAATACGGTCGAGCCCATTCGATAAATCGATCAAGAGCAATGATGTGTCTTCGTCTCTTGTCAGTTCTGGCGTCAAGGTTTCACGCACATCCCGAACCGGGGCAAAAGCAGAGATAATGACCGAGAGCGGCGACGTCACAGCTTTTTCTTTTTCCTGATCGCGCCAGGTTGTCTTCATTGACATGGAGTCTTTGCCGACAGGAATGCAGATCCCAAGCGCTGGACACAAATCGAGCCCAATACTGGCAACAGCCTTGTATAGATTAGCGTCTTCTCCTGGATGACCTACAGCCGCCATCCAGTTCGCTGAGAGTTTGATATCACTGATTTGCGCAATGCTCGCTGCCGCAATATTTGTGATTGCTTCTGCTACCGCCATCCGGGCCGAAGCCGCGCTGTCTAACAAAGCAATCGGGGTACGCTCTCCCATCGACATCGCTTCACCGGCGTAGCCAACATAGTCACTCGTGGTCACCGCCACATCCGCGACAGGTGTCTGCCATGGACCCACAAACTGGTCTCTATGCACATAACCACCCACGCTGCGGTCAGCAATCGTTATAAGAAAATTCTTGCTAGCAACGCTAGGATGTCCCAGCACGCGATTTACCGCGTCATCCAGACTTATCTCGAGCCTGGGGCTACCACTCAATTCATCCTCCGTATCACTAGGCGTATTAATCGAGACAGCATCAATCTGCATCTTGGGCGGCTTACCAAATAAAACAGACATTGGCAGATCAACTGGCTCATCACCCAACAGCGAATCTGCAACATTCAAATGATCGGCTTCTATCGCCTCTCCAACAATGGCAAAAGGGCAACGCTCGCGTGTACAGATCTCTTTAAACCGCTCAATGTCTGCCTGATTGACTGAGAGCACATAACGCTCTTGCGACTCGTTGCACCATATTTCAAGTGGAGACATACCTGGCTCGTCATTAGGCACTTTACGCAGTTCAAACTCACCACCAACACCACCGTCCTTGACCAATTCTGGTAGCGCATTCGACAGTCCACCAGCACCCACGTCGTGAATAAATTCTATTGGATTGCTGTCACCGAGTTGCCAACACTGATCAATCACTTCCTGACATCTGTGTTCCATTTCAGGATTGCCGCGCTGGACGCTGGCAAAATCCAGATCAGCTTCACTTGCACCGCTTGTCATTGAAGATGCGGCACCACCGCCCAAGCCAATCAACATCGCGGGTCCGCCCAACACGATCAAAGCAGAGCCCGCCACAATTGGCGTCTTAATGACATGCTCAGCCTTGATATTACCCATACCACCCGCAATCATGATTGGCTTGTGGTATCCCCGCACTTCGCCCCGATGCATCATTTCAAATGTGCGGAAGTAACCCCCGATGTTCGGCCGCCCAAATTCGTTATTAAAAGACGCGCCACCGACAGGCGCTTCAATCATGATGTCCAGCGCCGACGCGATTCGCGCCGGCTTCCCGTGGTCAATGGTTGCTTCTTCCCAAGGTTCAATCTGGTTCGGAATTTTCAAATTAGAGACAGTGAAGCCGGTGAGCCCAACTTTTGGCTTTGAGCCACGACCTACCGCACCTTCATCTCTGATCTCGCCCCCGGAGCCGGTTGCGGCTCCTGGAAAAGGTGCAATTGCTGTAGGGTGGTTATGTGTCTCTACTTTCATCAAGATGTGAATGTCTTCTTCGGAGAACTGATATTCTTTCGAATCCGGCGCGGGAAAGAAGCGCATGCCTGTGTGACCATTAATCACTGAAGCATTGTCTTCGTAAGCGCTAAGCACATTTTCGCCATTGGTTTTTTGATAAGTGTTCTGAATCATCTCCATCAAACTATGTGGCTGTGCGTCGCCATCGAGTTGCCATTCTGCTCGGAATGTCTTGTGTCGACAGTGCTCGGAATTAGCCTGGGCAAACATCATTAATTCAACATCGGTGGGGTTCCGGTTAAGACCTCTGAAACTATCTACAAGATAATCAATCTCGTCATCGGCAAGCGCGAGTCCCAGCTCAATGTTGGCCGCCTCTAGTGCCGACTTGCCTTGCTGTAAAACATCCACACGCGCCAGAGATCGAGGCGGGGTTTTCTCAAAAAGCGCTTCTGACGCATCTAGCTCACCAACCACTGTCTCTGTCATCCGATCATGAATCAACGCAGTGATTGTTGATTCCAATTGACTCAAAAGGCCTTCCGAAATTGACTGCTCGACACCAGCCAAAGAAAAAGTATAAGCAATGCCGCGCTCAATTCTGCCAACCTGGCCCAGACCACAAATATGTGCGATGTCTGTCGCCTTAGAGCTCCAGGGGGAAATCGTACCTAGCCGAGGTATGACAAGCTTAAACAGCGAGACTGCCGCACTCGGCTCATCGGTCAAACCCTCAGCTGACCCCATTTCATCTGTCTCATGGCCATAGGAGAGAATTGCCTCGAGAATCTTTTGTTCTGAAGGGGCCAGTTGTTCATCACCATTGACGTGAATGAAATGCATAAATCGAGTCGTCAATTCAATCCCGTCACTGGCCGGCACCTGCGCAACGAGCTCAGCCAGTAATTTATTGACTCTAAATTCTGATAAAGCAGGGCTACCCGGAAGCTGCATCATTGAGGTTATTTCTCCTGCCGTTTTTTCTTGAAAAAATTGGATATCAGCTCAGCACATTCAATTCGCCGAACATAAGGTACAACGTTGACGCGATGATTCAATCCGGGGTTTTCCAACACACTCGCGGATGACATGATGGCGCCAGCTCTGGGTTCAGGCGCACCAAAATACAAATTAGCTAGCCTTGCGTGAACCAACGCACCGGCACACATGGTGCAGGGTTCAATCGTCACGTACATATCGGCGTTTACCAGACGATGGTTTAATATGCTCTCAGCGGCATCCTTTAGCGCGATAATCTCTGCATGGGCCGTTGGGTCATGCGCGCAAATGCTCTGGTTGTATCCTCGCCCGATGATCTCACCATTACGCACAATGACCGCACCCACCGGCACCTCACCTATGTCGCTCGCCGCTTTGGCGAGGGCAAGCGCTTCACCCATAAAATAGTCGTGTCCCGCCGACAGAGAATCGGCGTCGCGTTCAGTCATCTTCTTCGAGGAGAATATCCACTCCCAGATTATCTGCTATAGCATTCAACTTAACGACGAGTTCACCAATGTCGACCGTATCCGGCACTTCGACCCTCGCATCAGCACTGAAGGTCAATTCACCACTCATGGGCGCTGCAGCGATATGGGTTTCCATTTCCACCACATTCACTTCTGCCTCAGCAAGCGCCTGCGTCACTTCATTCAAAATACCGGAGCGATCCGGCCCAACAATATTCAGATTCGATGATCTGGTTCGCAAAGCGGGTTCCGCAGTATCGGCTAATTCTATAACAACGGTCAGATGTTCGAGGGCCGACAGCCGCCCATTCAACTCATCAACTTGACCCTCATCGACCTCAACCAGAGCAACCCCAGCAAATTTATCCGCCAGATAACTCATACGGCTTTCGAGCCAGTTACCAGACAATGAGACAACGACGTCGGTTAGCGACTGAATCAAGCCCGGTCTATCCTGACCCACAAAGCTGATTGCAACATTACGTTTCATGGAGGTTCACCTAGACGGTTGGTTTGGTTCCGATTTTTGGTTCTTTTCGGGATAGTTAATCTTTAAGGCAGGCACTTTTTTGTCGTCGCCCATCAGTGTTTTCTCGACCGCCTGAAATGAAGGTGCCCATTTTGCGATGGAACCGCGGCACAATCAATCATGGATTGAGTTAAAGCACCTCTTTCCCTGTGGATTTTGAGCCAGCTTTGGTGCCAGCCTTAATACGCTCGCCCATTCTTACTCCATTCAGCCAACGGCTCAACCCAATTCGGCATAGCATCGGTTTCGTAACCATGGACTCTACCCCTACCGATCTTTGGCAGTCCTTTCATCGCTCGGTCATGAGCAGAAGATGATTTGTAGGCAAGCATTTGATTCTTTGACTACCATACCGTGAAAGTGTGTTGAAAACGGTTTTGTGATTTAAAAAAGCAAAGCAACACGCCTTTGGCTTTTCGTGCTTTTTTGGCCGGAAGTGTTAATACCCAAAACCGTATCCAGCCAATAAAACTCTCTGGCTTGACGCGTGTCACTGAGACATACATTTTTCATTACACTCAATTGTGGGCGAGTTTCAGACTTTTAGGAACAACCGGTATCGGAGGCATTATCTTAACGCTGCAACTTTGCTGACACTTTCTAGACATAAAAACTTTCGTAGTGTTTTTCTCTGGCATCCTTTAGCATACCAACCGTTTCGTCCATAAACCGGTTTCTGTCTTCTCTTGTGTTAAGCACCCAAATAAACACCGTATCTTTACTGTGGTAAATCGCTTTAAGTTCGTCATCGATGTCACAGATTTCCTGCGTCACATCTGTTTTGATACAAATCATTCTATTTCTGCTCCGCAATCGTATTCAAAACTACTCTGTCATCTGTATCCCATCTTGTATTTTGGAATACACTCAAAAAATAGTGCTGGGATTTAATAAAACCGAAGAAGGGAACACGTTAGGTGGAAACGCAACCAACATCTATGAATTAAAAAACCTGATGAATATGACAGCATTTGTTATCTGGCCATCAACATATCTACGAGAAGTTATGGCAAACTCAAAGGGACAACTCTGTCAAAATTTCGCTTTTGTAGTTCAGTGGTTTTTACGTTAGAAAGGTTAGGAATTTCATGAAAATTTTAGACGGTGGCATGGGACGCTACTTAAAGGAAATCGGCGCGCCTTTTCGACAACCAGAATGGTCTGCCCTCGCACTGATGGAAGATCCATCTTCGGTGATTAATGCTCATCAAGCTTTTGTTGACGCTGGTGCTCAGATTATTACCACCAACTCTTACGCGGTAGTGCCCTATCATATCGGGGTAGAGAGATTCAAAACACGAGGCGCTGAACTCATAGCGCTTGCCGGCCAGTTGGCACAAAGCGTGAAAAATTCAAGCTCACGACCTATTCAAGTCGCAGCGGGTATACCGCCTGTTTTTGGATCTTACAACCCTGATAAATTTGTTACCGCCGATGCAGAGGCTTTGCTTGAAGTGTTTAAACAGCAGTTATTGCCTTTCACTGATATCGTATTAGCCGAAACCCAGTCCAGTATCGAGGAAGTGGCAGCGATCCAAAAAGTGTTTGCTGACTGTGCTCAGCCGCTCTGGATCAGCATGACCCTTGAAGATGACGTTGAAGCATCAGACTCACGATTACGATCTGGTGAATTGTTATCAGATGCGCTGAGTGCCATAAATCTTGATCAGATAGAGGCCATTCTATTTAACTGCAGTCAACCCGAAGTGATGGCCAAGGCCGTTACTTTGTCGGCAAAACAACTCCCGTCAAACATCGATCTTGGCGTTTATGCCAACGGATTTACTCCAATCTCAAATACCATTCAAGCCAACGATGGTTACTCGACCACAAGAGATGATTTAACACCTCAAGAATACCTAACATTTGCCCAGCAATGGCAGGCGCTTGGCGCAACAATTGTTGGGGGGTGCTGCAGTATTGGGCCAGAGCACATTACTTTACTTGATGCACTAAAAGCCTAGGTTTTTAAGAAGCTGGATTTTTAGGTCATGCAGATTCTCGTGCACCCAACCCTGAGCCTACTCGTTATTTGACTCCTTGGTATTGCTGTCGGTAAACCCCACGTCCGCTGATTTCGCTTTTACAACAAGTGAGTAATCAGGAAACCAGTGGTAGCGTCGTACCGAACTTCAATTCTCTTAAAGCGATATTCGAATGCACCTGAGCAATGCCGTTCAGGTTGAACAGAAAATCTTCCAGGAATGCATCGAAACTCTGAATGTCTGACGTCACTACGCGCAGGATAAAGTCTGCACTGCCTGTCGTGGCGAAACACTCCAGTACCTCAGGTCTTTTCAGCACGGCTGACTCAAAGTCAATCGTTGATTGCTTTTGGTGCCGTGACAGTGAAATGTGAACGAAGGCACATAGTGCCAGTCCCAGTTCGTTTCTATTAAGGTGAGCGTGATAGCCATCAATCATGCCACTGTCTTCGAGTGCGCGCACCCTGCGCCAACAGGCTGCGGTGGAGATGCCCACCCGATCTGCCAGTTGCTGATTGCTGATTCGACCCTCGCGCTGCAAGATATCTAGTATCTTTCTATCTGTTCGATCTGTCACGGTCAACGCACCTTAGCGAAATATTATTGCTCACTATACATTTTTTCTGATAGTAATTATTAATTTTAGGAGAATATAGGTAATTTATCGAGAGCACCTTTCGCGCCAGACTGAGTAGTATATCCCGATGACTATTCTCCAAGACCTCCCAGTACATTTGCACCAGTTTATCGGCGAGCAGGACTACGAAAGACGTTACACGCCCCGCGACCAAGCGGTGTGGCGCTACACAATGCGACAATTAGTGTCACAACTGCGTTGCTGCGCCCACCCCGTGTACTTCAAAGGCCTTACCCAGACCGGCATCAGCATAGAACACATACCATCACTTGAAGAAATGAATGCAAGCTTGGCTGAACTGGGCTGGCGGGCGGTGGTGGTAGACGGTTTTATTCCGCCCCAGGCCTTCATGGAGCTGCAGCAACACCGGATACTTGCCATTGCGGTGGATATGCGCAGCATTAATCACATTAGCTATACGCCAGCCCCAGATATCATCCATGAGTCAGCCGGCCACGCTCCTATTATCGCCGATCAAGAATATTCAGATTACTTACAACGTTTTGGCGAGGTCGGCGTGAAAGCCATGTACAACGCTCGGGACATCGCGTTATACGAGGCGATTCGCCAGTTATCAATTATCGAGGAATGTCCACAGGCCACCACGCAAGAAGTAGCGGCCGCTAAAGAAGAGTTACAGCGTTGTAGCAGCGACTCTCATCCACCCTCAGAGATGGCATTACTAGGTCGGCTACACTGGTGGACGGTAGAATATGGACTGGTAGCCGGACCTGAGGGCAATCAGTTATTTGGAGCAGGATTACTGTCATCACTCGGTGAAAGTCTGTCGTGCCAATCGGAGACGGTAAAGAAACTACCCCTCACCATCGATGCCATCCTCACACCCTACGACATTACCAAGCAACAGCCACAGTTGTTTGTGACCAAGAGCTGTCGGCACCTAAGTCAGGTGCTTGACGAGTATGCACAAACCATGTGCTTCAACCGTGGAGGCGCCGAGTCTGTGCAGGCAGCTATAGACGCTGAGGTAGTGACGACCTGCGAGTACAGCTCTGGCTTGCAGGTGGCCGGGCGGTTTAATCGGATGCTTATTAACTCCCTAGGTCAGGTGATCTATATCGGCACCGAGGGGCCGAGTCAGTTAGCTTTTCAGGATAGCGAACTGGATGGGCATGGTATTGACGACCATCCGCTGGGCTTCAGTTCGCCGGTGGGGCGTTTGTGCAACCTAATGAAACCACTGGAAGAGGCCAGCGAATTTGACCTTCAAACCATGGGTATCATTCGCCACCAACGTGTTCAACTGGAATTCCTATCAGGCGTAAGTGTTGAGGGCCTACTTAATCACGTGCACAAAAAAAATCGTTTTGTGCAATTGTTGAGTTTTTCTGACGCCACTGTGCTGGGCCCCAAGGGTGAGCGCTTGTTTGAGCCAGAATGGGGTACTTATGATATGGCGGTAGGTGAGCATATTCGCAGCGTATATCCTGGCTCTGCTGATCGCGCACGATTTGATGTTTACCCACCAGCGTCAAGTCGCACCACCACACCGCAGGACTATACCGAGCAGGATTTGGTTGAGTTCGAGCTTCACAAGCGAATGCGTGAGTTGCGCGAAGGCGGGTACGACCACGCGAGCCTGTGCGAACTGCATGCAAAGATAGAACGCCATGCAAACAGCGCCTGGCTGTTGAAGCTCGAATTACTAGAAATACTCACTCCCGGCAGTGAACTAGCTTTATCTGTACGTCAATCTTTATGTGAACTAGGTGAATCTGATGATTCACGCGGTTCGCTTATTGCGCGAGGCCTCGCGGTGTTAGACGATCGCTAGACCAAAATCTGATTCTCGTCGAGACAACACATTTAGTCGTCTCAAGCGCTGACTCCAGAATTCGGCTCTGTACACTTCGGCATACTGCCAGAGCGTTGCATCCCCAACGAGGCGCACCTATTTGTTCGCGTTCAAAAGGGTTAGGCACGCCACTTTCTGCAAGACGGGCTAAGGGCTAACTTGTTTACGCGAGGGGTTTTAACCCCAGCATA
>CAXRCG010000299.1:0-8667 GCA_964228885.1 Pseudomonadales bacterium
AGAGTCAGAAACAAAACGCCTGTAGCTGTCGAAGGGCGCTGCCTGCCGGTTACAATACCTGCAATCTGAACAAAGCGGCCATGATTAAGCGGTTCGAGATCACAGGCGCGCTTTAATTTACTGAAAGGTTCACCGGCCTCCCTTAGCAGGGCCATAGGGTGACGACCAAGTGTGAGTCGAAGGCTCTGGTAATCTGCCCGTAAATCATCTGACTCTGAGGGTGCCGGTAGATAGATATTTTCCTGCTCGGTGACCATTTCCATTGGTGTATTTGTCGGCAATAATCCTTTTGCCTCCCAATGGGTTTGATACCGATGTCCAGTTAATTGCTTGAAGGCGCCACCTTCTGTCAGTCGGGCGAGATCTCCCCTGTCGAGTTGTACAGCACGGGCAATACTTTCAAGGCTGTTAAATGCCTTGGTATTCTGATTTTCGCTGGCTGTTCTTGCCCGAACGATACGTAGCGCAGTTTCTTGTCGCAGACCTTTTATACGTTGAAATCCAAGTCTGATAGCGGGCTGGCCCGCCCCAAAAATAGCGGTGCCAGTGTGGTGGCTGCTTGCATTGGCGTAGGTGTTTGCTTCGAGAGTAGATTCCCAGTCACTGGCCAGTATATCAACCGGTAGAATGCTGATGTTGTGCCTGCCCGCGTCTTGAATCAGCTGCGATGGAGTATAAAAGCCCATAGGTTGGCTATTTAACAAACCACAATAAAATGCGGCGGGTTCATGTCGTTTTAACCAGGCAGAGAAATACACTAGTAACGCAAAACTTGCTGCATGTGATTCAGGAAAGCCATAGTCACCAAAACCTTTAATCTGCTCAAAAATTCTTTTAGCAAAGTCTCTATCGTGGCCACGCTCGAGCATGCCGTCTATTAGTTTTTGCCGGAATACATCCAGACCTTCTTTGCGTTTCCAGGCCGCCATGGCGCGTCTTAACTGATCTGCTTCACCTGGGGAGAAGCCAGCGGCAACTACGGCCAGTTTGATAACCTGTTCTTGAAAGATTGGTACCCCAAGAGTTCGACCTAGCACAGCTTTAACAGCATCGTTGGCGTAGGTTACTTCCTCTTCGCCATTTCTTCGTTTGAGAAAAGGATGGACCATATTGCCCTGTATAGGTCCAGGCCGGACTATTGCGACCTCTATGACAAGATCATAAAAACTCCTAGGTTTGAGTCTCGGTAACATCGAGATCTGAGCTCTTGATTCAACCTGAAAAACCCCAACGCTATCACCACGTTGTAACATCTGATAAGTTAACGGGTCTTCCGGTGGAATAGTTGCAATCGTTATGTTGGTATCGCGGTACAGGTTAATCATGTCGAGACTTTTACGTATTGCCGTTAACATACCTAATGCCAGCACATCTATTTTTAGCAGACCCAGAGACTCTAGATCATTTTTGTCCCACTGAATGATCGTCCTGTCATCCATTGCTGCATTTTCAACGGGTACTAGATGAGAGAGTGGACCTCTTGAGATAATAAACCCTCCAACATGTTGTGAAAGGTGTCTGGGAAAGCCAAGTATCTCGTATACCAATGTCATAAATTGACTGATGACAGGGCTACGAGGGTTAATACCTGCTTCTTCAAATCGAGCCAGCAACACTTCGCGCTTGTCCCACCAGGATAGTGATTTTGCGAGTTGATCAACTAGTTGCAGGTCGATTCCAAGAGCCTTTCCAACGTCCCGTACCGAGCTTTTAGGTCTGTAAGTGACTACAGTAGCGGCAAGCGCTGCTCTGTGTCTGCCATATTTTTTGTAGATATATTGAATGACTTCTTCGCGTCGTTCATGCTCAAAGTCGACATCAATATCCGGTGGTTCATCTCGCTCTACCGAAATAAAACGCTCGAATAACAGGTCTATCTTGGCCGGATTGACCTCGGTGATTTCCAGGCAAAAGCAAACAGCGCTATTCGCAGCTGAACCTCTGCCCTGACATAGTATGTGCTGACTACGGGCAAAATGAACAACATCGAATACTGTGAGAAAGTAATACTCGTATCGAAGTTCTTCGATGATGCTGAGTTCTTTCTCTATGATTTTCCTGACATCGGGTGTTGTACCGTCAGGCCAACGTTTTTTTGCCCCGGCTTCAACCAGTTGACGAAGATAGGCGGATGGTGTCAGCCCCGGGGGTACCAATTCTTCGGGATATTCATATCGGAGCTGATCGAGCGAAAAATCACATAATGCTGCAATTTTTATACTTTCTTTAAGTAGCCCTTCTGGATAAGTTTTAGCCAGCACAGCCAACGGGCGTAAATATTTTTCCCTATTGGAAAATAATAATTTACCGGCGAGACGGATAGTTTGGCCCATTCGAATAGCCGAGATGACATCCAACAATGCTTTTCGATCTCTATGATGCATGTGTACATCACCGCAGGCGACCACAGGTATATTAAGATCTTCCGAGAGCGCGAAAACGCGGCTGTATAATTCAGTTTCCTGCCCATCGGGGAATATCTCGGCACCGAGCCATAGTCGATCTTTAAAATATTCAATCAGTTTTTCAGCGACTCTTTTGTCCGGAGAACCAAGATTGTGGGAGCTGGGTAACCATATGGCGAGACATTGATCTTGGGCAATGGCGAGATCATCAAGATCAAGCTGGTATTCACCCTTGTTAGCTCGTCTGCGGCCAATGGTGATCAGGTTGCATATTTGTCCATAGGCTGTTCTGTTAGGTGAGAGAAGTATCAGATGGACACTCTCCGGCATGTTGCCGAGCTGATTCTTGATCGCCTGCCTAGTGCTTTGCCCTCGAGGCTTATATCGCGTGGCAGCGTTATTGATGGGCGGTAGATTTGAGTCGAAGTGAAATTCGCTACCCACAATGAGCTTGAGGTTGCAATCCTTGGCCGCTACATGCGCCTTGACTACACCAGCCATGGAACATTCATCGGTAATTGCTATCGCGCTGTAACCCAGTTTCGCTGCTTGCTGGACAAGTTCTTCCGGGTGCGATGCACCCCTGAGAAACGAGTAATTGGTAATACAATGCAACTCCGCATAATCTGTGCTGTTTTTCAGCGGTTTCTGCGTAAGGGTTGTGATTGAAGAAGCGTAGGGTGACATGTGTCCACAATACTGTTTATATATACATGTACTGTAAATATAACCAGTATTTTAGATGAGAGCAATATTATCTTTGTTGAGCACTCGAAAGAGCAGCCAGGTTGCGACCAGTCTGAAAGATATTAGATTTTGGAATTTAGACATTTCCTAAGCAATCGGGTGCTGATACTCTTTCAGTCAGGTCGACTCTTTATCACATATTCGCAGGGTAAGTCATGATTGAAACTATTCCATTCGGTTCCACAGGTCATAACAGTAGTAGAATTCTGTTTGGCGCCGCAGCTTTGGGAGGTATGAAACAGTCCAAGGCTGACTCTGTTATCGAGTTGGTAAGGCGTTATGGTGTTAACCATTTTGACGTTGCAGCGAGTTACGGTGATGCAGAGCTGAGGCTTGCCGATTTTCTGCAGGATTCTCGCGATGATGTGTTTCTTGCTAGTAAAACGGGTGATCGAACTGCCGATGCGGCGAGAGCGAGTATTGAGCGCTCACTAAATCGAATGCAAGTCTCACAACTAGATTTAATCCAATTTCACAACCTTGCTCAGGTTGAAGACTGGGATACGGTCATGGCCAAGGGTGGCGCGTTGGAAGCTGCAATTAAGGCAAAAGAAGAGGGTTTAGTAAGGTTTATTGGTGTCACTGGACATGGCACGAAGATCGCAGAAATGCATCTTAAAAGCCTGTCTCATTTCGATTTTGCCTCGGTATTGTTACCTTATAGTCATGCATCGATGCAAGACCAACAATATGCAAACGAGTTCGAAGAGTTGTACCGTCTGTGTGAGCAAAAAAACGTTGCGGTACAAACGATTAAGGCGATAGCACATCGACGGTGGGATGATGAAGATGATGCGAAGCGATTTAGCTGGTACAAACCTATTCGCGAGGTTGATGCATTAACTCGGGCCGTTCATTGGGTACTAAGACGGCCGAAGCTGTTTTTAAATAGTAGTAGTGACGCGACCTTATTAAAGATGGTGCTCGAAGCGGGCGCGTCGTTCAATGCAGCATCAATGAATGAATCTAGCACCCGTGATCTTGAGGCAGCCGTGGCATCGGATGCTGTCAACCTGAAGGTACAGCCGCTATTTGAGCGTGGTGTTCAAGATGAAGTTAGTTGATTTTGGCTCTATGCTACGACATTTGATTAAGAATTCGGATCGCTGCACAAGCCGCACCGTAACCGTTATCAATATTAACCACGGTGATTCCAGGCGCACAGCTGACAAGTAGTGAGCGTAGAGCAGTTTCGCCACCTTCAGCCATCCCGTATCCGACAGAAGTGGGAACAGCAATCAGAGCAGAAGAGATCAACCCTCCCAGCACGGTGGGTAACGCAGCATCCATGCCTGCAATGCAAATGACGACTTTGTGATTTTGAATATCTTGCAGTCTCTCTGTCAGCCGCCAAAGTCCAGCCACGCCAACATCACTGATCATCAAAGAACCCACACCATAATATTCGAGTGTTTTTTTCGCTTCGCTCGCGATGGGTACATCTGATGAGCCGCCACTTACGATAGCTACGGATGCGGGCGAATCATTGGACGCATTATTTCGGTTTGATCTTTCAGCATTGGCTGTCCGCAAACTGCTTGCGGTGCGAGAAACGGCGTCGTAACTCAGGAAGCCAGGGTAGGCTTGTTCAATCAGGTTAAATTGTGGCGGGGTTAGCCGGGTGAAAAGCATGTTCTTGTTGCGTGTTTTGAGAGCGTCACAAATTTCCAGCAGCTGGGTGTCACTTTTTCCTTCGCTAAAAACAGCTTCCGAGAGACCGGTACGGCTTTCACGTTCAATATCCAGATTTACTTCGTCAGTCATTCGCTTTGTCGCCCTGGGTTCATAGATTCTCGCGCTTATGTTTCAACCTCAAGCGTGTCGATTAAAAAGGCACTGCCCCGCTGATAAGGTTCAAGAGTGATTCTGGTTACCTGTTTACGGTATTGATTATTAACAAAGATATTCGAGACGAGCTTTTGTGCTTGAGCGCCTAATACAGAATTTGCGTCGACCTCTTGTTCTGATTCGATCTCGATGGCAACCGAGGAAGGGCGTATTCTGCAGCGCACACCTTTCAGTGGAATATGGTTTGACAGTAAATCCCAGAGTTGCTCTTCGGCCTCGGCAATTAGTGGCAATAGCGCAGCGTCGATTGCCAGGCCGGTAGTGACTCTGGACGAGAGACAAGGCGCTGCTGGTAGCTCATATAGATCATGTAAGTCCAAACCTTTTGCAATGCCGCGAAGCGTCGTCTTGTCGATGCCTACATCAACAAAGGGGTGAACGACGTCTCGTTCTTGCGCGGCCACTAAACCGGGACGGTAATCTGAAAGATCATCAAGATTGGTACCTGAGGCGATGGTTAGGCCTGTAAAGCGTTGGATTGTTGAGTACAGATTACGCTTGCAGAAATAACAACGATTGGCAGGATTTGCCACATATTCCGGATCTTCTATTTCCCGCGCATCAATGATCTCGAGGTCCCAATTCTCGTTTTCTGCATATCGCTTCACCCGCGCTGTTGCGGATGCAGGCACAGCTGGAGAAATGGCATGGAATATCTTGCAACCCGGGCGCACGCGATTGGCCACGACCGCCAGCGTCATGCTATCTACACCGCCACTAACCGCTATGGAAATTCGACCCAGCGACATGAGATGCGCAGTCAATTTGTCTAAAGACTTATCTTTTCTTTTCATGGTGTTCTGATTACTCATCGGTGTACCTTCATTCTTTGCGCTCGTAATCAGTCATTCTTCTAATGTTTGATTTTCGATGTCTGCTTTGGTCGACCGGCGTCTGATACCGGGTAGGTGTGCAATGTCATCAATTTCCACTTTAGTGGTCACATCGCCAGGCCTTGCCGCTCGCTTGGTTCTGAATTTCTCAGTGCCCACACTTACAATATGTTCACTACGATTAAGTATTGCTCGACCAAGCTCGATTTTTCGCATTCCAATCGTGGTGGTTTCTTCAAAACATCGTGCAATGACGTCTGATTCCGCTTGCGGGATAACCAATATTTGCACCGCAAACATCATGCGACCTTTCTTGCCGAAGGACAATGATTGATTAACATCTAGAACACCGGACAAATCACGAATGTTCTCAAGAGCAACCGAGAGGTCTTCCGGTGTCTGATCATCAACTTCAAAATTCAGTTGGACCACACGGTCCTCCTGCCAGGATAGGGTCTTAGACGTTTTGTTTACCTCAAAGAATGATACGCGTGCCACATTTGAGATGCCGGGAAAGGATTTCGAACCGAAGCCATAACCGGACCCTAGCAGCACCGAGGAACCAGGTTTCTCGCCGGGTTTAAGAAATTTGAGTATCGCTGCGCCGGTTGGTGTGATTCTTTCACCACTAATCCCGTCGTCAATAAACTCAAAGCCTCTCAGCAAGCGTTCGGTTGCCGGTGCCGGAACGGGTATCGATCCATGCGCTGTTTGTACACGCCCTCCACCCATGGGTAGAGCAGAAACTGAGGCGCTTGTTATTTCTGCCTGTTCAATTAACCATGCGGCACTAACGATATCTGCAATAGAGTCCCAGGCGCCAACTTCGTGGAATGCTACTTCTTCTATAGCCCTGCCGTGCACGGTGGCTTCAGCCTCGGCGAGCAACCGGAATATATCTAAAGTGATCTGTTTTGACTTTTCACTGAGCAACGAAGCTTCGACCCTCTGCTTGATATCGCGATAATGTCTGTGGTGATGAGCCTCAGATTCTGCTAGGACGTTAAAATAAGTGCCGGTCAAGACACCATCATTTTTGCTGGTTGCGGTTAACTCGACAAGATCAGCAAAACCGGCACGTTCAATTTGTAGCAGTAATGCTTCGATGGGGGTCTTGAGATGGTCAAGCATCGCGCCAACAAACATATTGCCGGACAGTCCGCCGATAAGGTCAAGATGTATATGCATTCGTTAAACTAACTCAACATGACATGGGTAGGTCCACAGTAACTGGAAATTGAGATACCGTGGGAGCACGCATCCTGACACGGTTTGCCGTCGCAAGACAAACAGGGATTTGCGTTTGTTGTAATTTGCTCATATTCGGTTTTTGCGAAAGACAGATTTCCGTAGTCCACGGCGTACATTCGCGTGCGTAATACATCAGCAATTTCGACGCCGTACGGACAACTCCCTTCACAGTCGTTGCAGGCATGGCGGCAATAAGTCAGATCTGTCATCCGAGCGTACTGTTCCAACAATTTAAAGTCTGTCTCGGTCACCTCTCGCTGTCCTGAGGCACCTAGGAACTCGTCTATATTCTCAGGAGTGGTCATCGATATCACTGCCGCATCGATGTACGGTTGAGATAGGGTCCACTTGAATGCCGCCTGAGCATAGGTCGCGCCGTCCTGCTCAAAAGGCCGCATATCATTTAGTCTAGCGCCACGGAGGACCTTCATGCCTATGATGCCAATATTTTTTGCTTTCGCTTTCTCCATGGCCCTCGGCAGCAGTGGTTGATTCGCGACCCAATCGAACGATCGCAAGAACCGCTCATAGAATACGGGATCCTGGCCAAAATTTTGTGCCAGCAACAATACATCAAAGAGATCGTTGTCGACTGCGTAGTCCACACACTTGGCGAGATTACCTGCGTGCCCGGACATACCTGAAAAACGAATTTTGCCCTGTTGCCTAGCTTTCTCAATAAATTCAAACCACTCAGGGTTTTGTAGTCGATCTATTGAATTGACTGCATGGTTAAAATAAATGTCGATGTAGTCTGTCTGGAGTCTGGTCAAGCTGGTCTCCAGAGACCGCATGAGATCAGTGGCTCGCGTCGAGGCATAGGCTTTAGTTTTCGTGCCAATGACCACTTTGTCGCGTTCTCCTTTTAAAGCGCGGCCAAGCACCGGTTCTGATATGCCTCTCGCGTAATCCTCCGCAGTGTCAAAATAGTTGACCCCCTTAGCGAGGGCATGACGAACAAGACTTTCTTCGCCAGCTTTTATCTGACTCGAGCCAAAGGAGATATCCGATATGCGCAGTCCAGTTTTGCCAAGTTCAACGTATTGTCGAACGCTCGAGCCCTGCTCATCAGAGGTTTTTGTTGCCGCAAGTGAGGCAGCTGGAATTGCCTGAGCAAGGCCGGATGCGCCGACTGCACTGATTTTAAGGAATGATCTTCTGTCCATATCTGAAGCCATCGTAAAGTCTCCCTAGGGTTTGATGCTTGCACCTGCGTGATGGGTAAAATTCTACCCCCACGAGGCAGAAATAAAAACTCTTCGTATTTTGGGGCAGCGAAAACACTTTTACTGTTTCTTTCATCTGCTTTAACGAATTGATGTGACAATGTACTGTAGCGAGTTGCTGCACCTCCGTATGAAGCGGTGCTCAAGAAGGCTAGAGTCAATTTGAGTCTTATATTCGTAAAGACGCGCGGGATAGCTTTCATAATAATACGAGGCCGCGCTACCATGAGGCAGCAACTTAACTTGCTTGGCAAAGAATTAGCCAGTTCCTGAGAGCTTGACTCACGAGCAAACCAAGTTGAAGAAAAGATCAAAAACGAACATGCGGGAGACAATGTGACTACAACAACTTCTACA
>CAXRCG010000300.1:0-4545 GCA_964228885.1 Pseudomonadales bacterium
TCTGAAGAAGAGTCGTTTTCCGCAGCACCCGCGCTGGGCGAACACACTGACGATGTTTTGCAGTCGCAAGCTGGTTTCACAATAGAGCAAATTGCCGATTTACGTGCGAAAAGGGTGATTGGGTAATGAGTTTGCCAACGATAGTTATAAATGATGTTGGCCCTCGCGATGGTCTGCAGAATCAGCCGGTACATCTTAGCGTTGAGCAACGCAGTGCGCTAATCGGTAGTTTACTTACCGCTGGCGTCGGCGCTATTGAAGTCGGTGCATTAGTATCGCCTAAAGCGGTGCCTGCTATGGCTGGCAGTGATGACGTTTATAACCGAGTTAAAGCCATGGGTAACTGTGAGTTTTCCATGCTGATCCCGAATATGCGCGGCTATCAAACGGGTGCTGAGATAGATGTTCCTGTGATGTCTTTAGTGGTAGCGGCGAGCTCAACCATGAATGAAAAGAACATTCGCATGACAACTGCTGAGTCACTGGTTATGTGTGCAGATGTTTTATCTCAGGCGGAACAAGACGAGCGCAGTGTGCAGGCGTATGTTGCGACTGCTTGGGAGTGTCCATTTGAGGGGCTCGTTGAGGCTGATGAAGTCTTTCGTGTCACTGAGCAACTTTTCAACAGCGGTGCCAGCCATATTGTCGTAGCCGACACAATTGGTGCAGCTGCGCCAGACGCCGTACACAAGCGAATGAGTGCACTTGCAACACGATTTGGCGCTGACAACCTCTCTTGCCATTTTCACGACACTAGAGCTATGGGCGTTGCCAACGTATATGCGGCAATAGAAGCGGGCATTCGCCGCTTCGATGCGTCGATAGGTGGTTTAGGCGGTTGTCCATTTGCGCCTGGCGCTACGGGTAATGTCGCAACTGAAGATGTGGTGCTACTTGTTGAACAAATGGGATTTAGTACCGGTATAGATATGAGCGCACTATTACGTGCATCGGATTTAGCAACTGGGCTTACGGGAACCGCAAGAGGCGGTAACGCAAAAGCTTGGTTACAACAAAAAATAACACGCAATCAAAGCGAATGAGGACAGAAATATGAGTTACCGTTTAGGCGTTGACGTCGGAGGAACCTTTACCGATCTTCTGCTTATCAATGAAGAAAGTGGTGAAACTTATACAGCTAAGGTTCCATCAACACCCGAAGACTCTTCTATTGGTGTGCTAAATGGCATTAATAGGATTTGTGAACAGTCTGGTGTAGATGTTTCCGCAATTGACCGAGTTATGCATGGCACCACAGTGGCAACCAATGCAGTATTAACCGGTAAAGGCGCTAAAGTGGCGCTAGTGACAACCTCTGGTTATAAACAGGTATTACAAGTAGCACGTTCATTTTGTCCCGGCGGTTTAGGCGGTTGGGTTAGCTATGTAAAAAAGCCATTACTGGCACCACTTGAGCTAACCATTGAAGCCAACGAGCGCGTTGATGCCGACGGTAGTGTACATCAGCCTCTAGACGAAGATGGGCTGCGTAAAAACTTACTTGAACTCAAAGCTAAAGGTGGTTTTGCGGCGATTACAATATCGTTTATCAACTCTTACGTTAACGGTGAAAACGAGCAAAAAGCCAAAGCAATTACCAACGACGTTTTTCCTGATTTACCGGTTTCAATTTCTTCCGATGTGGTGCCAGAACTACAAGAATATGAGCGCACCGAAACCACGGTAGTGAATAGTTACGTTCGCCCAGAAGTAGCCAAGTATGTGGATAACCTCTATGCCGCATTAACCGACAAGATGGGTAGCGATGTCCATTTATCGATATTGCGCTCAGATGGTGGTCTAGCGTCGGCGCGTTCTGCAGCTGAGAGCCCGGTTAATTTGCTGATGTCTGGTCCCGCTGGAGGTGTTGCTGGTGCAATCCACTTCTGCCAACAAGGCGGCTTTAAGGATATTTTAACGTTCGATATGGGCGGTACATCAACGGATGTGGCGCTTATTCAAAACGCTTCAGCACGTGTACGTCGTGAAACACGCGTAGCTGATGTGACCGTAAGAGCACCGTCTGTTGATGTGCGCACGGTAGGCGCAGGTGGTGGTTCATTGGCCTTTGTTCCAGAGCTGACAAAAGCTTTACGGGTTGGCCCTGAATCGGCCGGCGCTGTGCCAGGTCCTGCGGCTTATATGAAAGGTGGTGAAGATCCAACAGTGTGCGATGCCAACGTGGTGTTGGGATATCTGCCTGCTGATGTGCAGTTGGGCGGTGATATGGCGATTAATCGCGATGCCGCAGTAAAAGCGGTAGGCAAAGTCGCGGATATGATGGGTATATCGGTGGAAGAAGCCGCTGAAGGAATTATAAAAATCGCCAACGAGGCAATGTTTGGTGCCTTGCGCTTGGTATCTGTTGAGCAAGGTTTTGACCCACGTGATTTCGCCCTAGTTGGCTTCGGTGGGGCAGGTCCTTTGCACGCCAATGCCCTGGGTATCTTAACCAATGCATGGCCAGCAATTATTCCTCCTGGCCCAGGCGTACTTTGCGCTTATGGTGATGCCACAACGCAAGTGCGTGATGAAGCGTCTGTTACTTACGTGACCTTGCTGGAAAACATCCAAATGAACGAATTTGAAGCTATGCTCGATGAGCTTCAACAACGTGCTTCTGCCACGCTAAGTGCGGATGGCATAAGTACGGAAGAGCAAGTAGTGACCTTCCAGGCTGATGTGCGTTACACCGGCCAGGCTTTCCAGTTATGCGTCGAGTTTACGCGTGAAGAGTTAGCGGATAAGGGGCTTGGTTTGCTCAAAGAACAGTTCGACGCGGAGCATACACAACTGTTTACCTTCGCGTTAGACAATGGCCATGAAATCGTAATGGTTCGGGCAATCGCAACCGCGAAAAGCCAGCAATTACCACCTCCGCCAATGCCGGATAGCAGCACTACACTAGCAGACTGCAAGCTGACAACGTCGAAGATTTACTACGAAGGTGAGTACCACGAAACGGTGATCTACGACCGGAGAAAATTACATCAAAACATCACTGTAACTGGACCAGCTATTGTCAGTGAGATGGATTCAACTACGGTTGTTTTACCTGGCTATGAAGCCGCGGTCGACAACGTCGGAAATTTACTAATCAACCCTGTAACAGCAGCGTAATTGGGAGGCTTTATGAACGATAAAATTAAACAGTCAAATAATACGCCACTAGCTCGTGTTGATGTCGATACCGTTACTGTCGATATTATTGAAAATGCGTTGCGTAATGCACGAGAAGAAATGGATGCTGTACTGTTTCGAACAGCGATGAGTCCCGGGATCCGTGAGCAGGGTGATTGCTTCCCAATGATTGCTAACAAAGACGGCAAGATGGTTGTCGGACAATTTGGTTCGTTTATCCACGGTTTCTTAGATGCTTATGATGGTGAGTTAGAAGAGGGGGATATTATCCTTACTAACGACCCTTATATGACTAACGCAGCAGTCTCGCACTTACCCGACTGGATTGTGCTAGTGCCAGTGTTTAAAGACGGCCGCCATATTGCATGGTCAGCGATGTTTGGTCATATGTCAGACAACGGCGGTATGGTACCCGGCTCCATTCCTATCAAAGCCGAAACGATTTTCCAAGAGGGTATTCGTATTCCGCCAACCAAACTGTATAAGAAAGGTGTGCTACAAAGCGATGTGCTGGAGTTGATCCTACACAATGTCCGAACGCCACAGTGGAATCGTTTTGACCTTAATGCGCTGGTCGCTGCTTGTAACACGGCGGCGAAGCGTTGTATTGAAATTGCTGAGCGTTTCGGTGACGATTTGTTCTACTCCACGATGGAAATCATGTTGGATCGAAATAAGCTCGCAATGCAGGCAATTATTAATATGATCGTGCCGGAAGAGCCGCGATCGTTTGAAGATTACTTATGTGATGACGGAGTCGGTAAAGGTCCATATAAAATCAAATGCACCATGTGGCGCGAGGGCAATAAAGCCATTTTCGATTTTGACGGTACTGACCCACAAGCGAAGAGCTCGATTAACTTTTATCTCAACGAAGATATGTTCAAGATGTTCTTTGGCTCGTTCACCATCAATTTAGTCGACCCGCAAATCCTGTTTAACGATGGTTTCTACGACTTAGTGGATGTGCGTATTCCACAAGGCAGCTTGCTAAAACCGAATTTTCCAGCCGCGCTATCTGGCCGAACTCATGCGCTGGGGCGTATTTTTGACGTGATGGGCGGTTTGTTAGGCCAAAGCGCACCCGATTCAATGAATGCGGCCGGTTTCTCTGATTCACCGCACTTATTTTTCTCGGGCTACGACAAGAATGGCGAGTGGTTCCAGTTATTCCAAATTGGTTTTGGGGGTATTCCTGGTCGCCCCGTTGGCGATGGTCCAGATGGACACTCATTGTGGCCGGGTTTTACCAATGTACCGAATGAATTTGTAGAAGCCTATTTCCCATTGCGCGTCGAGTCATATGAAACCATTACTGATTCGGGGGGCGCAGGTTTGCACCGTGGTGGGAATGGTTTATCCGTTGCGTATCGCTTCTTATGTGATGGCAGTATCGCTATTCAC
>CAXRCG010000301.1:0-23298 GCA_964228885.1 Pseudomonadales bacterium
CGACTTCCTGGTGGAGCAGGCGAACCCGTCTTCGCGCTCGCTGTAATCGCTTGTCTGTCCTGACGATACCTACGTAGTCCCACATGAATCTTCTCAATTCGTCCCAGTTATGCGAGATGATGACATCCTCATCAGAATTGGTAACCTGAGATTCGTCCCAAGTAGGTATCAAAAGGTCATCCTGCAACCTTAGGCGTTGCTGATTGATCCTCTCTGCTGCGGCCATTGCAAACACCATGCATTCTAGCAGGGAATTACTGGCCATGCGGTTAGCGCCATGAAGACCAGTGAAACTCGATTCTCCGACAGCATAGAGGTTAGCGATGTCAGTCTGCCCCGAGATACTTGTCATAATGCCGCCGCAGGAATAGTGGGCAGCAGGCACGATGGGTATGGGCTCTCGAGTGATGTCGATGCCGAGATCGAGGCAGCGAGTATAGATTGTCGGAAAGTGTTCTTTAATGAAAGATTCACCTTTATGACGAATGTCCAGATATATGTAGTCGCAACCAAGGCGTTTCATTTCATGATCGATGGCACGCGCAACAATATCTCTAGGAGCAAGTTCCTTGCGGCTATCAAACTTATGCATGAATTCAGAGCCGTCAGGGAGAATGAGTTTTGCGCCCTCACCCCGAAGTGCTTCGGAGATTAAAAAAGACCGTGCCTCCGGATGGTATAGGCAGGTAGGGTGAAACTGGTTGAATTCCATGTTTCCAATGCGGCATCCCGCCCGCCACGCCATGGCGATGCCGTCTCCCGAGGCGGTGTCAGGGTTGCTGGTGTAAAGATACACCTTGCTTGCGCCGCCGGTAGCAATGACGACGATGCTGGCCCGGAACAGTTCAACTTCCTGAGTTTTGGTATTTAGCACGTAGGCACCGACGGTATCCGTGCCGGGGTGGCCCAACTTATCCCGAGTAATGAGATCTACCGCTGAAAAACCTTCGAATATGTCAACATTGTCTCGTTCTGTGACTTGTTCCTGGAGGGTTGTGGCAATTTCTTTGCCAGTAGCGTCCGCGGCATGGATGACCCGACGGTGACTGTGGCCACCTTCTTGGGTTAAATGAAATTCCTGATGACCGTCAGCATCGGTCTGAGTGTCAAATTTCACGCCAAGATCGACCAACCAAGATATAACTCTAGCGCTGTTTTCTACGGTATATCTCACAACATCCGGGTGGCAGAGGCCGCCTCCGGCGTTCAGGGTGTCTTCAATATGGGATTCAATGCTGTCGTATTCGTCCAATACCGCTGCCACGCCGCCCTGAGCGTAGTAGGTCGATCCTTCCGTGATGTGATCCTTCGATAACATTGCTATGCTGAGATTGGGATTCAGGTGAAGCGCCAGGGTCATGCCAGCGGCGCCGCTGCCGATAATCAATATGTCATGCTGGTGTGATTTACTGCTCAAAGTTGAAGTCTCAGAGGCTATGTTGACGGTCTATGGGTGCTAGTTCAGCAAAATTTAGATGCAGAGGCTAGCATACCGGGAGGGCGGATACTGGTATGATTCAGTAACTTATTCGAAAAATAACAAAAATGTTTCCAGTTACTCAAAGCAAAACCGAACTAATCAAAATTACCGCTGTCTATTTATTCAAGCCGCTGTTCGGCAATGGTCCAGTGCCACAAGCTACGCATTGTTTGTTGCAGGGTATTGTGCGTTATTTCTTCTGCCGTTTTAGACGATAACGGGAGTGGAAGTGAGTCCGCAGAAAGAAACAGATAGACAGTTGGTTGAACGTGTACAACGTGGAGATAAGAAAGCATTCGACATGCTGGTGTTAAAGTACCAGCACAAAATCGTCGGTTTAGTGAGTAGGTACCTGCGCAATCAGGACGAAGTACAGGATGTGACCCAGGAGGCATTCATCAAGGCCTACCGTGCGTTACCTAGGTTCCGCGGGGACAGCGCTTTTTACACCTGGCTATACAGAATTGCGATTAACACGGCCAAAAACCATCTGGTTTCGCGGTCCAGACGGCCGCCAGATACTGATATCGACATAGATGAGGGTGAATTTAAGGATAGCTCCGGTATATTGAGCGATATTGAAACCCCTGAAAACCAAATGGTGAGTGATCAGTTGGAAGCTGTCGTTTACAAAGCGATAGAGGACTTGCCAGAAGAGTTGAAAGTTGCTGTAACTTTGAGAGAATTTGAGGGTCTTAGTTACGAAGAGATAGCCGATATTATGGCGTGCCCCGTGGGTACCGTAAGGTCGCGGATATTTAGGGCAAGGGAATCGATAGAGAAGAAAATAGATGCTATTGGCGGGTCAGGATAGGATTGTCCGCAGAGTGTTAAAATAACGTTGGTGGGAAAAACATCCTTCGAGCCGAAAAAAACTGCGTAAAGTGAGAAAATAAATAGTGACAGATACTAATAAAGAGTCTCTTTCTGCATTGATTGATGGCGAAGCGAGCGAAATTGAAGTTCACAAGTTACTTCGCCATGTTAAGTCTATTGAAGGTGAGGCGGGAAGCATGTCACCCGAATCCGAGGACTTGCATCATAGCTGGGCGAGATATCAGGAAATTCGTTCTGTTATTGGACCTGCAGGTTCAAAGGCTGATGGCCATGGTCGGATGGTTGCAAGCCAGCATCTGGCACTCAGGCTACGAATCAGCGAGGCGATAGAAGCTGAAGACACCTATAAGCTGGTAGGAGCCTCTGGTTTCGTTGGATCTGCCCCTAGAACTGCGATGGCGAAATACAAAGCGCCAGCTGCCGGCCTCGCGATAGCCGCCTCGCTGGTTGTAGCGATATTTGTTGGTTTGTCGCCACTTGAGCAAGGGATAGACAACGAAGATGCGATTGCAACGATAGATGTATCGGCTGATCAAGAGCCTGTTTCAGTCCAAGCCGTGTCAACTAAGAGAGCGACCGCAGAAGCGCGGAACGATGCAGTGACAAGGAGATCCTCCGAGCTGAATATGCTGGAACAACAGTTGTTGTCGAGCGGAGAGGACGGAATGCTGGTTGATGACTCAGAGCTCAAAGAGCTTAATGAAGAACAGAGGCAACAAATGCGCGCATATTTGCAATTGCACGATCGCATGACTAGGACCAAATCCAATCGCCGCACCGTCAACTTTAAAGGTGCTAAAGAATAGATGGTTAAATGTTGATGTTCAGGTTCTTGCAACAATTTGGTCTTACAACAGCGTTAGTAGCCTGCACTGTTGCAGTATACGCAGAGTCCCCTTTCATTAATGGAGCCGATGACCCCGCATCCTGGCTAAAGAAAATGGATAGGGCGCTGTCTGAAGAGAACTACGAGGGAACTTTTACTTACTCGCGTGATGCACAGTTTAATACCGTTGAAATTGTGCATCGCTATCATGAAGGACAAGAGTTAAGCCGCCTCTTTTACCTCAATGGTGAGCAAAAAGAGATTTTAACGATTAATGGTGAATCGACTTGTCAGCATATCGATTCGGAGCATGTGCTTTTTGATCACGAAGTCACACCGAAACCCTTTAGCAAGGCGTTTAGCCGCAGTCTTGCAAGCTCGCCTCAGTTCTATCGATTTAAGATGCTCGGTCGCGAACGTTTTGTGGGCAGACCAACGGTCGTGATCGGCGTGAGTCCTACCTACAATGACAGAGTTGGGTACAAACTGTGGCTTGACGAAGCAACCGGATTATTACTTCAGTCTCATCTGGTGCACCGAGGACGTCCACTTGAGGTGTTTCGCTTTGCCCGTGTGACCATAGGTGAGGAGATTTCTGATGCGAAATTGGCCAGTTCGATGGAAGGCGATATAGTTACCCATCCGTTAGAACAGCCTACGCTCGAGGTCGCAAAAGAAGATCGGTTTACAAAACCTGCCTGGAGGGCATCTTGGCTTCCAAGCGGTTTCCAACAGGTCATTCGTCCTGCAAGCGATAGAGTTTCTTATTCAGATGGTGTTGCGGCAATTTCAATTATTGTTGAACGTGCTGCCATGTCCGCTGCCGGTGAAATTGTTCTGGCGCGCCAGGGCGGGACCGTGCTGATTTCCAGACGATTAAAAGGGTCTAACAAGCAGGTCACCGTTGTCGGTGAAGTGCCGGTAGAAACAGCTAGAAAAATTGCGGAATCTGTTGAACCCGTTATCTATTGAGTCGTCAACCTACCCCTTTTTATCTTGTGTCCTGAGTGCCTCATGAGTTTGACCTACCCTGCAATCGTCACAGACACTACATCTCAGATGTTACACCTGAGCGTCGAGCGTTCCGCATGTGGCACCTGTCGTTCAGGCTGTAAAGAGTCGGTGAAACTTCAGTTACCCTCCGATGTCATAGAATCATCTTGTTTGCCCGCTGTTGGAGCCGCAATGGAAATGACTATGTCGCTTCGAGAACAGATGAATCTGTTGCTTAACTCATTGATGTTACCGATGGCTGGTTTTGTGCTGGGCAGTTGTCTGGCCGCATGGTTAGATCCTTCAGATTCAGTTGTTGTGATGGGCGCTTTAGTTGGGTTTCTGGCAGGTGTAGTTGTTTGTAAGCGTGCCAGTTTTAGGGCACTTAGTATTAAACCCGTTTAACTATTTCTCTGGTAAGGTTTTTTAAGATGATGAAGTTAATGTTCAGCAAGTGTTTAGTGGTGTTTTGTAGCGTAATGATGAGCCTCAGTGCGCAGGCAAAGCTGCCTGAATTTGTCGATCTGGTTAAAAAGGCATCGCCTGCTGTCGTTAATATCACCGTCACGAAGTCTGATCCAAAAAAGCAATTCCACCAGCGCGGTGATGAACAGGTACCCGAATTTTTCCGGCGATATTTTGGCGATCAACCCCGTGGGTTCAATCAACCGAGACGAAATACTCCCACGCCAGCAGCGGGGTCGGGATTCATTATTTCTGAAGACGGTTACATCCTTACCAATAACCATGTAGTCGATAATGCAGATGAGATCATTGTGGCGCTAAGCGATAGGCGTGAGCGGGAAGCAACACTTGTAGGTGCAGACAAGTTTTCGGATCTTGCGCTATTGAAAATTGAAGCGACTGATTTGCCAACCGTTGAATTTGGCAACTCCGATGAGTTGGATGTCGGTGAATGGGTCGTCGCCATTGGTTCCCCTTTCGGGTTTGAGCACTCGGTGACAGCGGGAATTGTGAGCGCTAAAGGAAGAAGCCTGCCGGGAAGCACAGGGTCGAACTATGTGCCATTTATTCAGACCGATGTTGCTATTAACCCAGGTAACTCTGGTGGACCGCTGTTTAATTTGAGAGGAAAGGTGGTTGGCATTAATTCTCAAATATTCACCCGGTCCGGCGGGTTCATGGGTTTGTCTTTCTCTATCCCAGTGAGTGTAGCGATGAATGTTGTGAAACAGATCAGGGAAAAAGGCAGGGTATCTCGCGGTTGGTTGGGAGTTCAGATACAAAGGGTCGACAGGGATCTGGCTGAGTCATTCAAGCTGGACAGAGCCGCCGGAGCATTGATTACACAGGTGTTTGAGGGAAGTCCCGCGCAAAAGGGCGGCTTAAAGGAAGGTGATATCATCTTAAAATTTGCAGGCAAGGCGATTGATCTCTCCTCCGAGCTACCCCATGTTGTTGGGATGACCGATGTTGATGCTATCGCGGACGTTGTCATTGTCCGCGAAGGCGAACAAAAAACATTGGGTATCAAGATTGGTGAGCTCGAACAGAATGCAGCATTTCAGGGTGCGCCGGGTGCGCCGGCGGAGCTTGGAAACAAAATTGGTGTTGAGGTCGTGAATCTTGACGAAGCCATGGCGGAAAAGCTTGGCACGACGAAAGGCGTTGTCGTGTCCCGGGTTTTTGAAGGTGCGGGTCAAGAAGCTGGTCTCGTTGCAGGCGACGTGATCACCACTTGGGACAGTATCTGGGTAAGTTCGGTTGAGCAGTTTGAGACAATGGTTTCAAATATGCGCTCCAACGTTGCGATCCCGATCCGAGTGGTTAGGGGTGGTTCGCCTCAGTTTATGGTCATAAAAGTCACGGAGTAGCCTTGTTCCGTTCTGGGTGCTAATAGCGCATTGCGAATGGCGCGCGAAGCGCTATTCCTATAGACTTCATCGCTTTGCAAAATAGGGCGTTCCATCAGGTTCGCAGTTTATATTGTCTGACTCGCAGCACATTCGTAATTTTTCAATTATTGCCCACATTGATCACGGCAAATCGACGCTGGCTGATCGATTTATCCAGATGTGTGGCGGTCTTTCCCAACGTGAAATGGAGAATCAGGTACTTGACTCCATGGACATCGAGCGTGAACGCGGTATTACCATCAAGGCTCAAAGTGTCACGCTGAATTATGATGCCGCGGATGGCAACCGGTACCAGTTGAATTTTATTGATACGCCGGGTCATGTTGACTTTAGCTATGAAGTATCGAGGTCCTTGGCGGCATGCGAAGGCGCGTTACTAGTTGTTGATGCCGCACAGGGTGTGGAAGCGCAATCCGTTGCCAATTGTTATACAGCGGTAGAGCAAGGTCTGGAAGTTTTACCTGTCCTCAATAAGATCGATTTGCCTCAGGCCGATCCGGATACTGTGTGCCAGGAAATCGAAGAAATCATTGGCATTGACGCGACGGGTGCGGTTGAAGTCAGTGCCAAGACTGGTCTTGGTGTTAAGGATTTACTTGAAGCAATCATCGAGGCTATTCCTTCGCCGGAAGACACGCGGGCGAAGGAACCGCAAGCGCTCATTATCGATTCCTGGTTTGATAATTATCTGGGCGTTGTGTCACTGATCAGAGTGACTCAGGGTCAATTCCAAAAGAAGGATAGGATAGTACTTAAGTCCATCGGTAAGATTCACCAGGTCGATTCGATAGGCATTTTCACACCAAGGCGAACGGAAACAGGGTTGCTGCAGGCGGGCGAAGTGGGTTTTCTGGTTGCTGGGATTAAGGATGTGAAAGGTGCACCGGTCGGTGACACAATCACGTTGTCCAGCACCCCAGACGTGCCAGCGCTCCCAGGATTTGAAAAGGTCAAACCCCAGGTTTTTGCTGGAATGTTCACAGTAAGTGCCGATGATTTTGAGAGTTTTCGGGATGCTCTTGAGAAGCTAACGCTCAATGATGCTTCGCTGGTTTACGAGCCAGAAAGTTCTGATGCATTGGGAAACGGTTTTCGTTGTGGCTTCCTCGGCATGCTGCATATGGAGATCATTCAGGAGCGCCTGGAGCGTGAGTATAATCTTGATCTAATTACTTCGGCGCCTACAGTGGTGTACGAGGTGATGACCCGAAATGGCGATGTTTTTCAAGTCGATAACCCCTCGCAACTCCCCGACCCTTCGATGGTGCAAGAGATGCGAGAACCGGTTGTTACCGCCAATATTCTTGTTCCTTCGGAACACCTTGGAAGTGTGATTACCCTCTGTGTCGAGCGTAGGGGAGTCCAAAAAGACATGCAGTTTGTTGGTAAACAAGTGTCTGTAACCTACGATTTGCCCATGAATGAGGTTGTCCTAGATTTCTTTGATAAACTGAAGTCAGTCACTAGGGGTTACGCTTCTCTTGATTATAGTTTTGATAGATTCGAAGCGTCAGACCTCGTGAAGCTTGATGTCCTGATAAACGGCGACAAGGTCGATGCGCTCGCTGTTATTGTTCATCGCGAGGACTCGAGAGGTAAGGGTTTTGCGCTGACGAAAAAGATGAAGGAACTCATTCCGCGGCAGATGTTTGATGTGGCGATTCAGGCTGCGATAGGTGGTCAGATCATTGCTCGGCAAACTGTCAAGGCGCTGAGAAAAAATGTAACAGCAAAATGTTATGGTGGTGACATTACTCGTAAGAAGAAATTGCTGGAGAAGCAGAAAGCGGGTAAGAAAAGAATGAAGCAGGTGGGTAGTGTCGAAATACCTCAAGAGGCTTTTCTCGCTGTGTTGAAGGTGGATAAATGAGCTTTAACTTTCCTCTAATTTTGTCATTGGCGACGATCATTACCGGTTTAATTTGGTTGTTAGACACTATGTTTTTTCGCCCAAAGAGGCGCGCGGCTGCTGAGGTTGTGCGACTAAAGCTTGGTGGAGATAGTCCTGAGCTCGAAGCGACGACTGAGCCTCTCTTAAAGGAGCCCCTTGTCGTTGAATACTCGATATCATTTTTCCCAGTTCTGGCAATTGTGCTTGTCTTGAGATCATTTTTGTTCGAACCCTTCCAGATTCCAACCGGCTCAATGATACCAAGCTTATTAGTCGGTGATTTTATTGTTGTTAATAAATATGCCTACGGCCTGAGACTGCCGGTATTGGGTACCAAAATATTGGATGTAGATACTCCAAAGAATGGTGAGGTGATGGTTTTTATACCGCCACACAAGGATGACTACTATATCAAGCGGGTGATCGGCATCCCGGGAGACAAGATCCGCTATGCTGATAAGACGTTATACATAAATGGCGTGGCGCAATCCCAGAAGTTCATTGCACAAATCCCACCCAACCGACCACAGTACCTCGTGTTTGAAGAAAAAATCGGTGATGAAGCACATTTGATTCACAGGAATGTGCATCGCGGCGCTGCCCCCGAGGAGTGGGTCGTTCCCGAAGGAAAATACTTTATGATGGGCGACAATCGGGATCTGAGCAGTGACAGCAGGTATTGGGGATATGCTGCTGAAGAGAATATAGTTGGAAAAGCCGTCGGTGTCTGGATGCACAAGGATCCAGGACTGTCGTTACCGACGTTTTCTAATAATCGTTGGATAAAATAAATCCGGGAGTCCCAAAGAGGATGAAACGATGACTTTATTGAGCCAATTTGGTCCCAAGCATCAACGACATGTGCTGCCATTACCCATTCGACAAAGGGGTTTGAGTTTTTTTGGCTGGCTGCTTGCGATGATGGTGCTTGGCTCTCTCATCACGGTGGGTTTGAAGCTGATTCCTTCTTATATTGATCATCATACGATGTCAGGGATACTCGACAGCGTGGCCGAGGAGCGCGGAATGGCTAGCAAGCGTCAATACGAGCTTGAAGACACGATCAAAAAGCGATTTAGGGTTAACAATATTCGCGATTTTAACCATAAAGATAATCTTCAGATAAAAAGAGGCAAGTCTGGTGTCAAGGTGATACTCGACTACGAAGTCCGGGTTCCGCTTTTTTATAATGTGGATCTGGTCGCCCGCTTCGATAAGTCTGTTTCGCTTAGAAACCAGTGAATCCACTCGAGCGTCTTGAGCATCGCCTAGGGTACAGTTTTAGCGATCAGCGTCTGCTGACCCGCGCCTTAACCCATCGAAGCCAGGGTGCAAGAAACTATGAGCGTTTGGAATTTCTTGGCGATGCACTTCTCGGCGTCGTCATCGCCGAAACATTATACAAAAAGTTTGAGACAGCAAACGAAGGTCAGCTCAGTCGCCTGCGATCGAGCATTGTGCGCAAGGAAACGCTTGCCAGGGTCGCACGCGCGCTGAAAATTGGCGAGCATTTATTATTGGGTCCTGGAGAATTGAAAAGTGGTGGTTTTAATCGCGATTCAATTCTTTCTGATGTGCTTGAGGCCATTATCGGTGGCATTTATCTCGAGGTGGGATACGACGTCGCAGCGGCGCGAATCGCCGAATGGTTTGCAGCGGAATTGGCATCGCTGTCCCTTTCCCAGACCCAGAAAGACCCGAAAACAAGATTGCAGGAGCACCTTCAGGCTATGGCCTTGGCACCTCCAGAGTACAAGGTGATCAATGTAGAGGGGAAGTCTCACGATCAGGTATTTACGGTGCAATGTTGCGGGTCAGAATTGGCACCTGATTTGATTGGTAGAGGTGCGAGTAGGAAAATAGCAGAGCAGAATGCCGCGACTGCGGCGTTAAAAATGCTGCAAATCGACTGACAAAACATTGCGTTTGCAAAAGACTGCACTTGACATAAATCTGGACTTGGCAGTAAGAACATGGCGAATGACATGAGTACTAAGAAAGAATCTTCTAAAACACGCTGTGGCTATGTCGCAATTGTTGGACGACCGAATGTCGGTAAGTCGACCTTGCTCAATCACATCCTGATGCAAAAAGTCAGCATTACTTCCAGTAAGCCTCAGACAACGCGCCATCAGCTGCTCGGCATCAAGACTGAGCCTGATGTGCAGATACTTTATGTTGATACACCGGGCATTCATACTGAAGAGAAGAAAGCGATCAACCGTTACATGAACCGAAATGCTAAAAGCGTGTTGCGGGATGTAGATGTGATTGTTTTCGTTACGGATAGAACCGAATGGAGTAAAGATGACAAACTGGTGGCGGAGCTTGTAAAACTGAGTCCGGGGCGGTTGATCGTCGCGATTAACAAGGTCGACCTGCTAAAGGATAAAACCCGGCTGTTACCGCATCTTCAGCAGCTACAGCAGATCTTTCCAGACACCGACCTTGTGCCTATTTCCGCTGAATCTGGTGACAACACCAAGCGGCTAGAGCAACTGATTGCAGGGTACTTACCCGAGAGCCCTTTCTATTTTGAGGAAGATCAAGTTACTGATCGAACCGAACGTTTTATGGTATCCGAAATCATCCGTGAAAAGATGATGCGACAGCTGGGTGAAGAATTACCTTACGCACTAACCATACAGATTGATCAGTTTAAAGATGAGGGAAAGCTCGTTCGCATTGAAGCGGTCGTATTCGTGGAAAGGGAAGGTCAGAAGATTATTTTGATTGGTAAGGGCGGAAGTCGACTAAAACGAATCGGAACCGATGCAAGAAAAGACATTGAAAAGTTGTTGGGGCGCAAGGTGATGCTTAATGTCTGGGCCAAAGTCAAGTCAGGCTGGTCCGACAGCGATAGAGCCATAAAAAGCCTAGGGTACGATGATGTCTAGTGAGGTCAGTGGCGCTGATAGCAACGACTTCTCCGCCGCGTATGTGCTTCACACTCGAAAATATCGTGACACAAGCCTTATTGCGGAGCTTTATACACAGGCTCAGGGTCGTGTTGCGGTGGTTGCCAAGGGCGCCCGGAGTAAACGTGGGGTTAAGCAGGCGCTTTGGCAGCCCTTTACGCCCTTGCTCGTCTCCTTTGTTGGCAAGGGCGACCTCAAAACCGTGACGGGTATTGAGTTTTCGAACAGTGGCTTTAGATTAACCGGAGAGAATCTGATCATGGGTCTCTATGTGAATGAGCTGATGGTGCGTTTACTGGCGAAAAGTGATCCACTGGAAAATTTGTTTGGTGCCTACCAGAGTGTTTTAAAAGATCTGATGATTGGAGACGCAGCACAAGCTTCACTGAGAAATTTTGAGCTGTTTTTGTTAGATGCAATGGGTTACGGTATTAATTTCAACGAGACCTCGAATAGAGCGCTGATAGAGCCCAACAAGCGTTATGAGTTTCGTGCTGGAGAAGGATTTAGCCCGTTGGTCGACGTTTGGCGAGACCATCAATCAGGCGAGACCTCTAAACCAGGCGACCAGGATGATGTGGTAAGTTTTCGAGGCGAAACACTTCGTGCCATATATGAGCGGGACTTTACTGAACCCGAAGCGTTACGCTGCGCTAAAGTCATTTTGCGAACTACCTTCCATTATCTGTTAGGTGGTAAGCCGCTGAAAAGCAGAGAGTTGTTTGTCAGGTGATTTAAACAAAGTGGGCACCCTATGATTAAAGGAATAGGTACTGATCTTGTCAGAACCTCACGAATCGCTAACAGTCTTGAGCGGTTCGGTGAACGTTTTGCGGAAAAAATTCTTGCTTCCGGGGAGATGACAGACTTTAAATCTTCGAATGACAAGGTGAAGTTCCTGTCTAAAAGGTTTGCTGCTAAAGAGGCGGTGGCCAAAGCGCTTGGTACGGGAATGGGGGCAGGCGTTCACTTCAAATTGATTGAGGTGACTCATAAGCCCTCCGGTTCACCAGCGGTTGTGTTGCTTGGCGCAGCGCAGGAGAGGGCTAGCAAGCTTGGTGTGACGCATGTCTATCTGTCTGTGACCGATGAAGAGGGGCTGGCTCAGGCGTTCTCGGTGATCGAGGGAGGGTCAGTTTAAAATCTCCCCTTGTCCCTTATCGTCAACTTGGTTGAAGAAAGCGTTTCTGTGACTAAGATGCCATTCAATGAGTCTGTTTGCATCGTGATTCACGATTATCATCATAGCGTTAATCCCACTATCATGCTGTGTATCCGCACCAGGGTGCGCCTCGAGCACCATTCTATTTTTTAGCAACCGGTCTAATTTCTTGATCGAATCTTCAAATTTAGGAACACCGCAGCAGCAGCAAGCACCTTTGATCCTGTGCGCTATAAACCGCATTGTCGAGTAGTCCAGCTGCTGAAAAAGAATGTTCAATTGTTTAATTTCAATGGGAAGCGACTCAACCAACATTGCCATCATCTCTTTCGCCAGAGCAGGCCGGTTGTCTGCGCGAGCCAGAGATAGGTCGACGTCCACGATATTAGAGACGCCAGATTGAAGGTTGGCCAACGCCGGCTTTTTTTTGTTGCTATTTGGCTGTCTAGTTGCAGATTGATATCCAATATACTGCATCAGCACCAGCTCCGTAGTAGCTCGATCAATTGGTTTCTTATAAATGTCATTTATGCCGTTCTCTAGCGCCTCATGATAATCGTTGGGACACAGGTTGGGCGACAATGCGATGATTGGAACGATGGAGTGGATAGAGTTTCTTATAGCGATAGATGCCTGAAACCTATTCATTCTCAGCATGTCCAGGTCCATGAACACCAAGTCAATGTGTTTGCCGAAAAGAGCGATTACTTCGGTGTCATTTGTTGCTGATGTTACATGAAAGCCTTGGAGCTCTAAAAGTGAGACAATCCGTCGAAGGGTGTGCGGGTTGTCGTCAACAACCAAAATGTTGCTACCTTCAGCGCGGGCGCGTGAAGGAAACTGTGCCACGATGTTTAGATTAACTAATAATTCACTATGCTTTATTGGATATTGTAGGGGTTTGCCGTTCGCATCTTCCCATGGTCCGCGGAAGTTGAATAGAAAGACTATTCCGGACTCGGACCATTCATCAATTTGTTGTCGCGAAATTGTTTGTTGCTCTGCGTCAAAAAAAATGCAGTTCACGTTACCTTCTTCACTTATGATCTTCATGCCCAGGTCTTCAAATCTGTTGGATATAGCTGCTCGTCTTGCGCTATTGGTGCTAATGACGCTGCCGCTCAGGTTCGATAAATCTACCCGATTAAGTGGGCTTGATGATCGCAGAGGAACTTCAAGTGTGGACTGGTTTATATGAGCGTGACTGATTTCTAGCAGTGCCGTAAGTTGGTCGCTCTTTTCGAGAGTGTCTGGCGTAGCGAGACTGGTCGATTGACCGTGTGCGAAACAATTTCTCGAGGATTGTCTCAACAAAATACCGTTCGGCGTATTGTTGATTTCAATCGATAGCAAATACGAAGTTAAATCAGGTGAGTTATCGTAGAATGTCGTTTGAGCTATTTGATGTAGAATGAAGTTGTATATCAGTGACGTAACAGCATCCTTGTTGGCTGTTTTATACTGTTGTTTCGTATCACGGTATTGATACAGGATGTCTACTTTGGGTTGGACCAGAGCCTTTGTTGCGAAAGCAATTGCGCGGTCGACAAGTTCCCTTACTTCGAATGGCTCATCAGGTCTGGTATTTAGCTGAGACTGGTAAATCTGATTCGATTCAAGGTGAAAGAAGCTTAACTCGTCATTAGCATTCTGCAACTTTCTTAGGGCTTTGCTGGCTGGGATTTCGTGAAAAGCGACGAGGTTGGCAAACCTGCGAATTGTTTGTAGCGGACCGTGCCTCAGTTGCTGGAAACTCTGTAGCCTTACTCGATGTGTTACCGCGTCGGTATCGTTTGTGTGCCTGCCATAAATGGGTGTGAACTTTTTTGCCCGACCGATGCGATGTTCATCCATGAGCAAATCGCCCCCATGTTTGAGAGTAATCGGATGATTCACACCTCATGAGCGGACCCTGTGGGCATAATTTCATTGGCGTTATTCCTGCCAAGGTCTTTGCCTCCGAATAATGTTATGACAAGGAGGAATTTACTTAGACTATCCTGATATTATATGAATTCTGTGTGACACCCTATTATCGACAGTGAACTCGCATTTTTAAAGTTAGAACCCTATGAATGAGACAAATTACCCGACCATTGACGCTTTCGTTGGAAATACGCCTTTGGTGAAACTACAGCGTATGGGCGGTGACACGACCAACACGATATTGTTAAAACTTGAGGGGAATAATCCAGCAGGCTCTGTGAAAGATAGGCCTGCACTCAGCATGATTGTCCGGGCAGAGTTAAAGGGTGAAATATCACCAGGCGACACACTCATAGAGGCGACCAGTGGTAATACGGGCATTGCACTGGCGATGGTCGCGGCGATTAAGGGATATAAAATGGTGCTGATCATGCCATCCCATATGAGCAGTGAAAGAAAATCTGCGATGACAGCATACGGTGCAAAGTTAATTGAGGTAACTCAAGACGAGGGTATGGAAGGTGCCCGTGATCTAGCTACTAAGATGGAGCGAGAAGGTAAAGGTAAAGTGCTTGACCAGTTCTCTAACCCTGATAACCCTAGCGCGCATTACGAAGGTACCGGGCCCGAATTAATGAAGCAGACCAACGGTAACATTACGCACTTTGTCAGTTCAATGGGAACGACAGGAACAATTATGGGCGTATCCCGGTACTTTCGAGAAGCAAAGCCAGAGGTGGAAATTATTGGCTTACAACCTGTTGAAGGCTCAGCAATCCCCGGAATCAGGAGATGGCCAGAAGCCTATTTGCCGAGCATATTTGATAGGACAATTGTTGACCGGGTTATTGATATGGATCAGTCGATAGCAGAAACCACGATGCGACGACTGGCCGCGGAAGAGGGTGTTTTTTGCGGCGTGTCCTCTGGTGGTTCAGTGGCCGGCGCGCTTCAGATTAGCAGTGAAGTTGAGAACTCGACGATCGTCGCCATTATCTGCGATCGTGGTGATCGCTATCTTTCTACAGGTGTATTCACACCTTCAGAATGATTTCAGTCACGCCATACGTTGAGCCAAATAAAGAGCTACCCTGATTAATCTAGTAAATGCATGTTGAGTGTTTGATGGCAAAGAGAATTAAAAATTTTGATCCAATAGAAATTGAGACTTTGGATTTACATACCGAGGGCTATGGCACGACTGATGATGAAAGGATTGTGGTGCTGGGAGCGCTCTCGGAAGAAGTCGTAATCGCTGAGCCTTATGTGCAGAAGCGTCGCAAAAAAATTTATAAGACAATAAGTGTCATTCGGTCGAACGCCGATAGGGTTGACCCAGAGTGCATAGCGGCGGACACATGTGGGGGTTGTAGTTTGCAACACCTTGACCCCGTCGCTCAAATTAGTTTCAAGCACAACTATCTCGTTAGCTTGCTGGGTGAGACTGCACCAGAGAGTTGGTTGGAGCCCTTGAAAGGGCCCGTGAGTGCTTACCGTAGTAAGGCGCGGCTAGGTGTTAAATTTGTAGAAAAGAAAGGCAGGGTGCTTGTCGGGTTTAGGGAAAAAATGAAACCCTATATTTCTGAAATAGAGACTTGTAGTGTGCTACGAAGGTCCGTAGGCGAAATCATTGACGCGTTAGCGAAGTTGGTAGAGCAACTCTCGGTATGCCGTGCGTTACCACAAATCGAAGTTGCAGTTGGTGATAATGAAACTGCTTTGGTGTTTCGGCATTTGGAGGCTTTCGTTGATGAAGATCTAGCGCTTTTTCAGCGCTTTGGTGCTGAAAACTCTGTTTCCATCTATTTGCAACCTGGCAATGAGCTGTCAGTGCACAAGATATTTCCTGCTGACGGAAATGAAAGATTAAATTATTCTTTGCCTGATTTTGACCTCGTATTTGATTTTCATCCAATGGACTTCATTCAAATAAACCAGGCAATTAATCGGCGGTTGATCCCTCTAGCTTTAAAGCTTCTGGCGCTAAAACCTGAAGACGATGTGCTTGACGCTTTTTGTGGCATTGGTAATTTCAGTTTACCTTTGGCCTTGATCGCAGGGTCAGTTCTGGGTATTGAAGCTTCGGCCTCCAGCGTGCTTCGCGCTGGAGAAAATGCGGCGCGAAATGGCATAAAGAATGCCACTTTTATATCTGCCGACCTGTTCGCTGAAAGTCTCTATATACCTGGCTTGCAGGACATCAATAAAGTGCTCATAGACCCGCCGAGAAGTGGTGCAGAAGAGGTATGTAAAAAGCTTGCAAGCCATAAGGTTGAAAGGTTAGTGTACGTCTCCTGCAACCCTGTGACCCTTGCGAGGGACGCAAAATTGCTGGTTGAAAGTGGGTATCGTTTTGAAAACGCTGGTGTTATCGATATGTTTCCCCACACTAATCACGTTGAATCGATTGCATGCTTTTCTTACAACGCGTAAGCAATCGGACCCAACGAATGAAGAACACAAATAAATTGAAAAGCTATTCCAGGAGCGATGCGCTGAATGAGGCGCATTTTATTTACGGTAACTAGTCTTAGCTAATTCGAGTGAGTCTGGAAAAGCAACAAAAGCAATTATGGTAAAAGTTCGAGAAGAACAACCGCTCGATATTGATGGTCGCATCGATATTGAGTTTTGGTTGTGCAAACTAAACGAAAATTATCCATCACTTAATCTCGCTAGAGTTCGAGAAGTATGTGATCTGTCGGAGCAGGCAGAAGCAAAAGCGATATCAACCAATACTGTTTGGAAAGCGGGTCGAAGTAGCCATCGCACCGGACTTGATATGGCGGATATCCTGACAGACCTTCGAGTCGATGAAGACGGTATTATAGCCGCTATCATCTACCGTGCTGTGCGTGAAAATCAAATTACACTCAACCACGTTAAGAAACAGTTTGGTGAAGGTGTCGGAACGCTAGTTGAAGGTGTGTTGAGAATGGCCGCAATCAGCAATATACAGTTCTCGAAGTCTGAGGTTCTAGGCGAACAAAAAGACCAACTCGAACAAGCCAAGCGATTGCTGATTTCCATTGTTGATGATGTGAGGGTGGCGCTGATTAAATTGGCCGAAAGAACCTGTGCTATCAGATCTATTGGTAGCGCTGAACCAGAGAAGAGAATTAAGCTGGCGCGTGAGGTATTTGAAATATACTCACCGCTGGCCCATCGGCTGGGTATCGGTCATCTAAAATGGGAACTGGAAGATATGTCTTTTCGGTACCTTGAACCGCGTGCCTACAAAAGAATTGCATCATTGCTGGATGAAAAACGTAGGGACAGACAAGATTACATTGAACAAGTCATTGAGACACTGAAAACGAAATTGAAAGAGGTTCATGTCGAAGCACAAGTAGAAGGGCGTGCTAAGCACATTTACAGCATTTGGCGAAAAATGCATAACAAGGGTATCTCGTTCTCTCAGGTGTATGACGTGCGAGCAGTACGTGTACTGGTTCCCAACATCAATGATTGTTACCGCGCCCTTGGGATTGTTCACGGCCGTTGGCGAAACCTGCCCTACGAATTCGACGACTATATCGCCACCCCGAAAGAAAACGGTTATCGCAGCTTACACACCGCGGTAATTGGACCAGAAGGCAACGTGCTTGAAGTGCAGATTCGAACCTTTGATATGCATGAAGAAGCGGAATACGGGGTCTGTTCTCACTGGCAATACAAGTCGAAAGAGAACGACTCAGAACCTGAAGCTTATCAGCAGAAAATTGATTGGTTGCGGACGCTGCTTGACTGGGGCGAAGAGCTTGGTGACGTTGCTGAGATCTCACCAGATCTTCTATCTGAAGTTAGCCTTGACCGGATTTATTTGTTTACAAGAGAAGGCCACGTGATAGACATGATGCCAAAGGCGACACCCGTGGATTTTGCTTATCGCGTTCACACAGAGGTCGGTCACAAATGCCGGGGTGCCAAGATTAATGGAAAAGTGGTTCCGCTCAATACAAGATTGAAATCCGGGGACCAGGTTGAAGTGATTGTTGGCGACAAAACGGAACCTCGAAGGGAATGGTTACACGAACATCTAGGTTATGTCGCTACCAGTCGAGCAAGAGCAAAAATCCAATCGTGGTTTGGTCAGAGAACCAAAAGAAAGAATGCCTCCGAAGGTAAAAAGCTGCTTGTTGAAGAGCTTCGGCATTTGGGCTTCGAAAATGCTGACTTAAATGCACTGGTCAAATCGTTAGGATACAAAAGGCCAAATGATCTTTACGCTGAAATTGGTGTCGGTGAAGTAGGCGTGCTAAATATTGTCGAGAAGGCAGTTACTTTGGTTGAACTCGATCAAAGGGATAAGCAACTCAGTCTCTTGCCAGGGGAAGCAAAGCCGCACGATGAGAAGCAATCGTTAATCACCGGTCTGGGTGATCTGGACCATGAGATGTCAAGATGTTGCAAGGCTGTACCTGGCGATTCAATCGTTGGCGTGATCAACGATGCCAACAAGGTTTACGTCCACCGCCAAGACTGTCTTAAAGCGCTGCAGACGAACTTGTCCGGAAAGATTATCCGACTTGATTGGCGGGACAACACCGCCGTAACCTTCCCGGTGAATATCGAAATCGTATCCTACGATCGACCAGGCCTGCTGCATGATGTTACTGGTGTGTTCATGTTGGAAAATACTAACGTTTTCTCAATGAGTAGTGACAGGAGAGATAAAAAAGTGGTGGTTACGATGGAAATTGAAGTGACCAGCATCAATGGTTTGCTGCAGACGCTGGAAAAAATTGAGCGATTATCGAACGTCATTTCTGCTCAAAGGGTACATTCTGAATAGGTGTGTTGGTTCATAGCCTACCCTTTGTTATGTTTTACTTGTGTCAAAATGTCGCGGTTTTTTGTCTATTCGACTCGCCAGTGGCTAATAACCAATTGTAGATTTTAATTTTTCTAAACTTACTAAAAGTCGGGAGATTCTGACGTGAAGATGATTCTATTAGGCGCACCGGGCGTGGGCAAAGGTACGCAGGCAAAACTGGTGATGGATAAATACGGGATACCCCAGATATCTACCGGCGACATGCTGAGAGAAGCAATAAAAGCCGGGAGTCCTTTAGGCGAGAAGGTAAAAGCTGTACTTGAATCAGGCGCGCTGGTCACTGATGAAATTATAATCGATCTGGTGAAAGAGCGTATTGCGCAACCGGATTGTGAAAAAGGTTTCCTGTTCGATGGTTTTCCTCGAACAATTCCACAAGCCCAGGCATTAGTAGACGAAAATATTGCAATCGATAGTGTCATTGAAATCAAAGTACCTGAAGAAGAGATTGTTAAACGATTAAGTGGACGGAGAGTTCACTTGAACTCTGGCCGTATTTACCACGTGTTGTTCGATCCACCCAAGGTGGAAGGTAAAGATGATGAAACTGGAGAAGCACTCATTCAACGCGACGATGATACAGAAGAAACCATTAATGAACGTCTAAGAGTATATGTCGAACAAACGGAACCGCTTGTATTGTTTTATCAGCGTCTATCCGACAAGAGTGATTCGTCGCTTACCTATGATGCAATCGATGGTCTAGGTTCAACGGAAGATATTTCTAACAAGATTTTTGCAATTTTAAATGAACAAACGAACCCATAAAGTTGCGTTTTCGATTAGATAGAGCTGATTTGTTAGTTTTTTTTTAAGATAATCAGGTAAAACGTTGAAAAAGATAAGTTTTTTTGAAAAAAATTTTGCAATTTGATTTTTTTTGTCTAAACTTCTCTTCGTTGATGCAACTGTATACGTGGTTTCTTAAATTGTGTTGTAAAAAACACACTGCCGAGGAGAAGTATTACAGGTGCTTGGCAAAAAAAGTGGTTCTGCTCTAACGAAAATTTGTTCTTCAACAGTAAGACAGGAGTGTACAAAGTGGTTGCTAAAAAGAAAAAGGTAGCGGCGAAAAAGAAACCTGCTGCTAAAAAGAAAGTAGTAAAGAAAAAAGTAGTGGCTAAGAAAAAAGTTGCTGCCAAGAAAAAAGTAGCTGCTAAGAAAAAGCCTGCTGCCAAGAAAAAGGTAGCTGCTAAGAAAAAGCCTGCAGCTAAGAAGAAACCAGCCGCCAAGAAAAAGGCAGCTGCTAAGAAAAAACCAGCCGCCAAGAAAAAGGTAGCTGCTAAGAAAAAGCCAGCGGCTAAGAAGAAGCCAGCGGCTAAGAAAAAAGTAGCTGCCAAGAAAAAGCCAGCTGCTAAGAAAAAGGTCGCTGCCAAGAAAAAGCCAGCAGCCAAGAAAAAAGCGGCTAAGAAGAAGTAAGCTGCTTTAAGAAAAAGCCCTCTATACGAGGGCTTTTTTGATTCTTTCAGAGGTTGGCTCGCCTTTGCGACGAGTGTTGGGAGGCGGCAAATAAGACCCAACCCCGTGATGCTCTGATTTGGAGCATTTTTTCGACCCCGTGATTCCCAGCACGCGCAGGTCACGCCTCGCCTTGATATTCCCCGCAGCTCTCGTTCGCTGTCATCACTGCTTTAATCAAATTCACCCGGCTCATTCAGGTTACGGAATTCTGACATAGAATCGTGGAATTTCGCCGTTGTATAGCCTATCGACTCGAGCCATCCGAGTACCGATTTGTTTTTACCCTTGAGTCTGTCGGAGATAGTTCCAATTATTGAGGATCTGATTAGCAACACCAAAGGTTGTACTCTACCCTTATTTGCGACAGCAACTGCGGGTTTGTCACCGATAACTGAGCGTAATCTTTCAACTGTATTCAGTGGTATGTGTGGCATGTCGCAGGGAACAACAAAACAAAATTCGGTTGTTATTTTTGATTTTGCACTTAAGATTCCGGCGAGCGGTCCTTGATAATTATTGTCTTCGTCTGTAGTTAACTGTGCACCGAATGTCTCGTATTTCTCCTCATTCTGGTTAATATTAATCAGTAGCTGATCAACCTGTGGTTGTACTCTATCGATCATATGCTGGACGAGCATTTTCCCACGGTAGGGAACCAAGCCTTTGTCTTTGTTACCGAGTCTAGTACCTTTGCCGCCGCAGAGTATCAAGCCTGTTATCTTGCGCTTTGATTTTTCCATTATCTGTTCGTGTTCATCGTTGCTAAGATACTGTCATAGTTACCAAAATAAATCAGCATTAGGATACGGAACAAAGTGGATCTCGAAGCTAGTATCTCAGAGGTGTTTTGCGGAGATGGATTATTGCAACGCGAAGTGCCGGAATATGTGGAGAGATATCAGCAGATAGAAATGGCTATCGCCATTGCTTCGGCCCTTGAACAGAAAAGTAACGCGCTGATTGAGGCTGGCACTGGGACAGGCAAGACATTTGCTTACCTGGTTCCGATACTCTTGCAAAAAAAAAATGCAATTGTCTCTACCGGTACAAAAACTCTGCAGGACCAGCTCTATTATCAAGATTTACCGACCATACTGAATTTACTGGGTTTATCTTGCAAGGTCAGCTTGCTTAAAGGTCGAAGTAACTATCTTTGTCCAGAAAGGCTAGCGAAAAATATTAAAGTGATGTCCCAGCTCTTTGAGCCTGAAGTGCTTGCTCGGCTTGTGCGGGTTCGAGAATGGTCTCAATTAAGTCGCACGGGTGATCTTAACGAACTGAGTGATAAAGATAGAGAGTCTATTGGTAGTTTGATTACCAGCACAACAGATAATTGCCTGGGTGGAGAATGCCCAAGCGTTGATGTATGTCCCTTGTATCGAGCAAGAGAAAAAGCTGTCCTTGCTGATATCGTTGTTGTCAATCATCATTTGTTAATGGCGGATCTAGCGATGAAAGAGGAGTCTAATTCCTCTCTATTACCCAGCGCAGATGTCATCATTGTCGATGAGGCACACCAAATCTCCTCTGTAGCTCGTCATTTCTTTGGTGAGACTGTTACCAGCGGTCAACTGATGGAGTTGTCAAGGGATGTAAGACGAGAACTGCAGCTGCTGGGAAATGATCATCCTGAATTGCTTAGATCAGCTATGGGTTACGAGGATTCGGTGAATGGGTTATCGCGGGTTTTCAGCATTAATTCGGCCGTCGATCTCGAAGAATTATTAACGATGGAAGAAGTTCAGGATGCCATTGAGGAAATGGACCTGTCATTTTCAACGTTGGCAGAGTTTTTGGAAGCCAGCGCGATCAGGAGCAAGGTGCTGCAGCAATGCTATCAGCGCTGTTTGAGGCTGATGGATCGATTTGCTGTGTTGACTGAGCGAGTAGAACCCGACAGTGTGTATGCTCATTGGATTGAACGTCAAGAGAAGTCGTTTACTCTCAGACTATCGCCGGTTGTCATCGCTGATTCGTTATCACCCTTTTTTAAGGAAGCGAACAAAAGCTGGATATTTACCTCAGCAACTTTGTCTGTTGCTGAAAAATTTGATCACGCGCGAAATGCACTGGGTCTCGAAGATGATCCAGAATACCGTTTTGAGAGCCCTTTTGATTTTTCAGAGCAAGTACGGGGATTGATTCCTCACGGGATACCTGTGCCTGGCTCAAATGATCACACCACGGCATTAATGGACTTTTGTCTGCCAATTTTGAAAGCCAATCAGGGTAGAAGCTTTATCCTCTTTACTAGTTACAAGGCGCTTCACGCTGCGCGCTCGATTATCGCTGAAGCCGGTGGGATTAACTTTCTTGTGCAGGGCGCTATGCCACGTCAAAAGCTGTTAGATAAGTTCAAAATTATACCGCGGTGTGTCCTACTCGCCACGCAGGGCTTTTGGGAAGGTATCGATGTAAAGGGTACAGAGCTCAGATGTGTTGTTGTCGACAAGCTTCCCTTTACGAACCCTGCGGATCCCCTGCACGTCGCACAAATGCGTCTTGCCGCTGCTAAGGGTGAAAACGGCTTTAGTTCTGTATCGATACCTGACGCAGCAATCGCATTGAAGCAAGGTTTTGGGCGACTCATTCGTCAGGAGAGCGATAAAGGGTTGTTCGTACTTGGTGATAACAGAGTGCTAACGAAAAGTTATGGTGGAAAGTTTCTAAAGAGTTTACCAGATATGACTTGGCTAGGATCACAACAGGAAGCAATCAACTATATGGAATCGCTTGATTAAAGCGTTGTCTGGATCTAATTTTATTATCTTGTGCGCTAACGATTATTTTTTGTCACTGGACCCATTATGCGAGCTAGCGCGAAATCGAGTAGAATTCAGCGTATCAATTGATTGGTCAGACTCATGAATATACTTGCAATTGATACTTCAACCACAGCTTGCGTGTTGGGTATCAGAACAGAAGACACTGAAATAACACGCTTTGAGCAGATAGACAGAAGCCACAGCCTAGAGCTACTGCCTCGTGTTGTCGAAATTCTTGCGGATGCCAATCTCGACAAGGAAGACATTCAACTTATTGTATTCGGTAAAGGTCCAGGATCGTTCACTGGGCTCAGAATAGCCGTGG
>CAXRCG010000302.1:0-15101 GCA_964228885.1 Pseudomonadales bacterium
CAGTCAGTACAGGCGTCGTCTTGATCACGACCAACTCATGAACTGGATCTCCCAAGCGCTCTCTGAGCGCCGCTTCGCTTGTGATTTCGTGTGCCATATAACCTCGCTGCTCGAGTGAGTCAGGAAAAGAGTTTGGGTCAGCCTCAAATTTACGCTAGGCCACGTTAAGAATTAAGGTTCGAAGATGAAACCTGCTCATAATAAATCGGATTGATGATGGTCCAAACAGCACTTGAACTGTTGAGTCTGCTATGAGTTCATAGCTAGGTAGACCATAAACTGAGAGAGTCTTTAATGCAGGAAGATGTGATAAAGCTGACGCTTGGCGAACTAGATTTTGACCCTGACGAACTGAAGGCGAAATATCTGGCTGAACGGGACAAGCGACTGCGCAACGATGGTAATGAGCAGTACATTGAGGTGCAGGGCGATTTCTCAGACTATGTCGATGACCCCTACGAGAAGAAGGTAGCGCGTGAGCCGCTGAATGATACTGTTGAAATTGTAATCATCGGTGGTGGCTTTGGCGGTTTACTACTGGGTGGGCGACTGCGTGAGCAAGGCTTTACAGATATTCGCGTCATTGAGAAGGGTGGCGATTTTGGCGGTACTTGGTACTGGAACCGTTATCCGGGTGCGATGTGTGACGTTGAATCCTACTGTTATCTGCCTATGTTGGAAGAGCTAGACTACATTCCAAAAAACAAATACTCGTTTGCGCCGGAAATCATGGAGCACACGCAAAATATCGCCAAACACTACGACCTTTACAAAAACGCCTGTATGTCGACTGAAGTTACCGACATGACATGGGATGAACAAGACGAGCACTGGATCGTAAGCACTAATCGTGGCGACAGAATGCGCGCCCGATATGTGGCGATGGCTAATGGCCCGCTTAACCGGCCCAAGCTGCCAGGCATCCCCGGCATCGATAATTTCGAAGGGCACACTTTCCACACAAGCCGCTGGGACTATGATTATACAGGTGGTGATGCGAGTGGTGGTCTTGAAAAATTAAAAGACAAGAAAGTGGGAATAATAGGCACAGGTGCCACAGGCGTGCAGTGTATCCCCCATTTAGGTGAGTGGTCAGGTGAACTGAAAGTTTTCCAGCGTACCCCATCCTCTGTCGATGTTCGTAACAATCGTGAAACGGACCCCGAGTGGGCAGAGTCTTTGCACTCGGGTTGGCAGTACGAGCGCATGGAGAATTTCAATGTGCTGGTGAGTGGGGGTGATCAGGACCAGGATTTGGTGCAAGACGGCTGGACTGACATTTTCCGAAACCTGACTGGCATCGCAGCCAAAGAAGCCTCGCGTAAGCTGGGCCGTCGCCTCACCAGCGCTGAAAAAGGCAAGCTGATGAAAATGGCTGACTACAAAAAAATGAATGAAGTGCGTGGTCGCGTTGAGAAGATTGTAAAAGACGAGGCAACTGCCGAAGCTTTGAAGCCATGGTATCGGCAGTTCTGTAAGCGCCCATGTTTTCACGACGAGTACCTCCCAACCTACAACCGACCCAATGTTCACCTGATCGACACGCAGGGTAAAGGCGTTGAGCGGGTGACTAAGAAAGGTGTTGTAGTGGATGGTGTGGAACACGAACTGGATTGTCTGATTTTTGCGACAGGTTTTGAAGTGGGCACCAGCTATACACGTCGAGCCGGTTATGATGTTACCGGTAAAGCCGGTAATAAACTGAGCGACAAGTGGGAAGATGGATTAAAGACGCTGCATGGCTTTACCACTAATGGGTTTCCTAATTGCTTTTTCCTTGGTTTCACGCAAGGCGCTGTTACGGTAAACGTGCCCCACACGTTGAATGAGCAAGCAAAACACATCTCACACATTTTAGCTGAAGTACGCACGCGCGGTGAGCACAGGGTAGAAGCAACACCAGAAGGAGAGCAGGGTTGGCTGGATGAAGTGAAGCGCACCTCTAGGTTCGGTGAGAGGTTTCGTGCTGAGTGCACGCCAGGTTATTACAACAATGAGGGAAAACAGGCGAATCCTAATGGTTTTTTCACCAGCGGTTACGGCGGTGGGCCCATCAAGTTCTTTCGTATTCTTGAACAATGGCGTGAGGATGGCACTTTTGATGGTGTTAAAATTGGATGAGCAGCGAATTTTGAAAAGCCTTCAGCAAACGAGTGTAACTGTTAGCCAAAAGTAATCCTCAACTCACGATCTGATTTTTGCGTAACGTAGAAATTGCCTCGATATCGAGCCCGAGGCTATCTTTCAAAACACTATCGGTATGTTTTCCAGCTTCAGGTGCAACAGGTGGAGTTGTTTCATCTTGAGAAGCGAGTTGAAACGGCAGGTTTTGCACAAAGTACTCGCCCTTTTCATCCTCGGCGATAGAGAATGTCCCACGGTGCTGTAACTGCGGATGATTGAATAGGTCTTCTACAGCATTGTATCGCGAGCAAGGCACGCCTGTTGAATTAAGTTGAGCTTCGCAATCAGCAATCGTGCGCGTAACTGACCACTTTTCAATCTCTAATACGAGGTGATGGAGATTCTTGATACGATTGAAACGCTCGAACCTTTTGTCTTGGTGCAGATCCTGACGGTCAATGACGTGACATAAACCTTCAAAGTTCTTATCCGTGACAACACAAGCCATGATGTAGCCGTCTTTCGCCTTAATAGGTAAAAATCCACCACGTGGCGGTGAGTCGGCTATCTGTGCCGCTTGCTGCTGAGCAGGAATCAACGTCATCATTGACTCCATCATTGTGACATCAATGTAGTCACCCAGCCCTGTATTGAAGCGGCCGAGTAATGCGGTTTGGATAGCACCAAAAGCATAAGCGCCGGTTAGTATATCGGCAATCATGATTCCGGATGCTGGAGGCCTCGACTTTGTTGAATCGTCAGTATAGACCTGTGCGCTCATATGAGCGGTATCATACCCGCTGGCAGCGTGGGCAATAGGCGCGTACGCTGCTCGTTGTGCGGCGGGCCCGGTTTGGCCGAAACCGGAAATGGAACAATAAACGAGGCTAGGACATTGCTTTTTGACCGAAGCATAGTCCAGTCCAAACCGCGTCATGATGCCGGGCCGATAGTTTTCGATGACAACGTCAGCCTGATCAATCAGTCCAAGTGCCAGCTGTTGACCTTCTGAGGTTGAAAGGTCTATCTGTACGCCACGCTTACCTGCATTGAAATGTGTAAATATGCGCGCGTCACCACGTACACCATCACCGATACCCAAAGGCTCGACTTTGATCACGTCGGCACCGCAGTCACTTAACATACGGCCGCAAATTGGTCCGGCGTAGGCCATAGAAAAGTCGATGACTTTTAGGCCGCTCAGGGGTTTGACAGTAGTCACAGGGTCCCTCGTTTGGTTCGAAATTGGTTTAACCAGTGGCATGGTATCACCACCGTTGAATTACACCAGTTTGTCGCGATGTTTACAGATCGGAATATAGTGATTCTAAATATTGCTATTTTGGTAATCCTCACAACTCTCTTAAGTAACAAACGACAACGTCTGCGTTCGAACCTTCAATAGGTATCAGACACGTTAAACGACGCGATATCCAATATAGTGCACAAGGATTTCCTCTCCAAACTCTGCGTTATTCGGAAGGTAAGGCTGCGGTTCGGATGTGTGAACTTCGGCGATGAGTCTTTCTTTTGATAGTGTGTCGAGAACACGTTGAAACAAGCGTTCCGCAAACAAATCACTACGCTGTGTCATCGCTACATATCCTCCCGGCCTCGTCACTCGGCAGAATTCCCTGAGTGCTGAAATGCTATCGGTCAGGTACGTTAATACACCGACGCAAACCAGACCTTGGTAGCAATCATCGGGGATATCTAAAGGTAGCCGTTGCATATCCATTGCACGCAAGCTGTTGTATGCGCGAGTTTTGCGAGCGACTTCCAGGGAACGATGAGAAACATCGATCCCGTCAATAGACGAAAAACCTTCGCCGATGAGTGCTTTGCCGCTTAAGCCGGTTCCGCATCCAGCATCAAGTATTGATGAGTGTAAGGAGAGCGCTGAGCTCAACATTGATGCTACTTTTGATGGTGCTTCGTAATGCCAATCCATCAGTGTCTCATTATAGTCATTGGCCCATTCGTCATAGTATCGGGCAACATCATCGCTCCTCTTCGATATGTCGCTAAGACCAGGATGTTTCGAACTATTAATGGGTTTCATCTGTTATCGCTATCCTTCCTCACTATTGTGGGCATCATTTTATCCGCTTGAGCTGCGTGACAGGCAGGAAAACGTCCCCACCCATTCATTTTGCATCGTACTATTTGAGCAATGCTGCCTGTGGCTCTCGATGCCTGTGCGTAACTTCACGTCAGGTTTTAGCCAGTGAAGCCGTCGGGCCGGCCCAGTTACCAGTCTTGCGCTCATTTATCTGTAAAAGGACGTGCATTTTTCACCCTGTAAAGGTTTGATGTAGATCTCACATCGTTGTTCGCGAGTCAATGCTAATAAAGTCAATGAGGAGAATAAAGGTCGACAAGATAAAACGCAGAGATTTTGTTAACGGATCTTTGATTGCTGCAGGAAGCGCCTTGCTTGGGACCCAAGCCTCAGGTCAAAAAATTTTGGCTAAAATGGAACCAAGCTACTACCCACCTGCACGGCAAGGGTTGAGGGGAAGCCATCCGGGGTCAAATGATTATGCGCACCAGATAGCCTGGCAACAACGCTCAAACTGGGGGTCGACAACTGATCTTGAGCAGGACTTCGATCTCGTCGTTGTCGGTGGTGGGCTTAGCGGATTGGCAGCTGCCTATTTTTACCAACAAAAATACGGTAAGGATAGAAAGGTTTTGATCCTCGATAATCATGATGATTTCGGCGGTCATGCCAAACGGAACGAGCATAGTATAGGCGGGCAGACGCTTATTGGATACGGGGGATCCCAATCGATTGTAGAACCGAATAGTGCCGACGAAACGATACTTAACCTGTTCAAAGACCTTGGCATAAATATAGAAAGGCTTGGCGAATCGTACGATAAAGACTTTTATAGAAAACACGACCTTGGTGGCATCACGTATTTCAACAAGGCATCGTTTGGCACTGATACCGTTGTAAAACACCCTTACTGCAACTATCCGAATTATGTTCATGGTTTGCAGCAGACGAAGCTCTCGAACGTCGAAGCTGCGCAGCTGGCACCTCTTAGTGCACAGGGAAAAGTACAGTTGCTGAGGGTTCTAAATAGCGGTTTACACATGTTGCCGGTGGCGGCTGATGAAGTAGATAGCTACATAGAGACACACGCATATTTTGACTATCTTCAGGACACGTTAGGCGTTGACGATCCTGGCGTGCTGAGAATGGCTAGGCATAGTGGTATTGATTGGGGTAGCGCGCCGACAGAACTGATGTCTATTGCTTCGGCGAGAAGTTGTGGGGCTCTCGGTTTCAAACCCGTTGCTGAATATGATAAAGACAACCCCTATATCTATCATTTTCCAGATGGGAACGCAGGCGTCGCCCGTGCCTTGGTAAAGAATATGATTCCGGCTGTCGCAGAAGGAGACAATGCAGAGGCGCTTGTGCTAGCCAAGTTTAACTACGGTGAGTTGGATAAAAGCAAGAGTTCGACGCGTATCAGACTTAACAGCACTGTAGTCAATGTTCGGCATGTGGGAGATGTTCGAAGTTCAAGTGAAGTTCTTGTTACTTACATCGCCGGGAATCGGTCATACCGTGTGAAAGGTAAAGGCGTGGTGATGGCTTGTTACAACATGATGGTTCCGCACATTGTTGAGGGCCTGCCAGAGAAGCAGTCGGCCGCGTTGAAACTGCAATCGAAAAGTCCACTTCAGTATACAACAGTCGGGTTAAGAAACTGGCAAGCCGTAAAAGAGATCGGTATGGGTGTAGCCATGTCTCCAGGTAATATGCATCAGGCTGTTTTGATGGACTTTCCAGTTAGCATGGGCGGTTACGAGTACACTAAGAGTCCGACAGACCCATGTATTATTCAAATGATTAGCTGCCCCTATGGAGAAACTGTTGGTGCAGAAATAGGCGAGCAATTTCGCGAGGCGCGATACAAAATGCTGGGCCTGCAATTTAAAGATTACGAAGCAGAAATACGGAGCCATTTAAGCGGAATGTTGCCAACCCCGGCTTTTAACTTTGACAGAGACGTGGCGAGCATATCTGTCAATCGATGGGCACACGGGTATACGTTAGCCGGGCCTGGAAACTCTACTGAGATAGGGCGTCAACCTTTTGGTCGAATAACGATAGCCAATTGCGATTCGGCGCCTGGCGCCGATGCTAAAACGGCGATGGCCATGGGGTTTCGGGCGGTCAACGAACTGGGCTAGGGTTTTTACGCATTAGAAGGTCTTGGGACAGTCACCCGGGAATCCAACTTATGAAAAGCGTGTCATACTTGTCGTGACTTCAACTGATAACCCGAAACTTCGTGATTGGCAGTCAATTTAGTTAATCCCTGCTATAGTCCACTTTTGAACAAATTTTGAGGTCTTTATGAAAATAGGAACAATGCTTGGTGCCACTGGTCCGGGTGGACTGGATGATTTAATTAATACGGCAAGGCAAGTTGAAGCCGCCGGGCTCGACAATATTTGGCTTGCGAACATCTTTGGTCTGGATGCCATTACCTCGCTTGCTATCATCGGCAGAGAGGTGCCAAGAATTGGATTGGGTACTGCAGTAACGCCAACCTATCCGCGTCACCCTACCGCTATTGCACAGCAAGCATTAACGACCGCCGCTGCAACAGAAAATCGATTTACCCTAGGCATCGGCTTGTCTCACCAGGTTGTTATTGAAAACATGCTCGGCATGTCCTACGACAAGCCGGCGAAACACATGCGTGAATATCTGAGCGTATTGATGCCGCTCGCGCGTGGTGAAACAGCTAACTTTGCAGGTGAGCAATATAAGGTTCAGGGCTTGGCGCTGGATATTCCTGAAGCGACGCCGATGCCCGTAGTCGTGGCTGCACTTGGACCGGTGATGTTAAAAATCGCTCGTGAGCTGGCAGATGGTACCAATACTTGGATGGTGGGACCAAAAACCATGGCTTCGCACATTGCACCCGCGATAGGCCCAGATGCTGCGATCGTGGGTGGCGTGCCTATTGTTCTTACTAACAATGTTGATCAGGCGAAAGAGCAAATTGCGAAAGACCTGGTGATCTATGGTCAGTTACCGAGCTATCGCGCGATGCTTGATCGAGAAGGTGCCGGGGGTCCTGCTGATATAGCGATCGTTGGTGATGAGAACACGTTGCGAGGTGAGATTAAGCGATTTGAAGATGCTGGAGTAACTGACTTCAATGCTGCTATCGTCGCGACTGAAGATGGTGCATTTGAGCGTACGCTAGAGTTTTTAAGTTCGATGAAATAGAGCGGGTCACAAGTCGATTAAAAGACGACTAAGAGTAACGGCAACCGAGCGATATTTTTCGCCGGTTGCACCCCCCGCGCATATCAAACGGGTAACTTGATATTGTGTTTTTGTGCTCAACTATTGACGATGATTGACGTGTTGTGGCGCGTCGTTGTGAGACTAGGTTAAGCAAGGCCCGGAGGGTAAACAGATAAAACCTGGAAGAGGCGCTAAGAAAGTCGTTTAAAGTCGTCGCTACCAAAGAGGGAACATATGTCTGATTCTGCAACGAATGATGAAGCACTCGATTTTGATCCGGATGAACTACGCCGAAAATATCAAGTTGAGCGCGATAAGCGAATACGCCCAGAAGGCAGTGAACAGTATACGGAGGTAGCCGGAGACTTCAGTCAGTACATCGACGATCCGTATATTGACGTCACGCGGAAGCGAGAGCCGCTGAACGATGAAATTGATGTGGCTATTATCGGTGGCGGGTTCGGCGGCCTGATAACTGCTGCACGCTTCACCGAAAGGGGTATTAACAACATTCGCGTGATTGAAAAAGGCGGTGATTTCGGTGGCACGTGGTACTGGAATCGCTATCCTGGCGCGGCCTGTGACACAGAGTCCTATATTTATCTGCCGCTACTCGAAGAGCTGAGCTTCGTGCCGAAAGAGAAATACACCCACGCGCCCGAAATTCTGCAGCACTGCCGAAATATTGCAGAACATTATGATTTGTATGAGCGGTCGTGTTTACAAACAGAGGTTAATAAGCTCGAGTGGGATAAATTAGCAAAGCGTTGGATTGTCCGTACGAATCAAGGTGATGCCATGCGAGCTCGCTTTGTCGTGATGTCTAATGGCCCGATGAACCGACCAAAATTACCTGGCATAAAAGGTATTCGCGACTACCAGGGGCACACGTTTCACACGAGTCGGTGGGACTACAAATATACCGGCGGGAGCAGTGAGGGCGAGCTATCAAACTTGAAAGACAAGCGTGTTGCTGTCATTGGTACAGGAGCAACTGCTGTTCAATGCATTCCCCATGTCGGCGCATCAGCGAAAAATCTCTATGTTTTTCAGCGAACACCTTCTTCTATTGATGTTCGAGCAAATCGCCCAACGGATCTGGCATGGGCTACTAGTCTAAAGCCTGGTTGGCAGAAAGAACGGATGGAAAACTTTAACATCCTCTGCTCCGGTGGGATCGTCGAGGAAGACCTCGTCAAGGACGGTTGGACCGAGATCATCAGGAACCTCGTCTCGATGGCGAACTATCGTGGTAAAGACACTAACTGGGATGAAGTCCCCAAAATGATGGAGCTTGCAGACTTCAAAAAGATGGAGCAAATTCGAGCACGGGCTGAAGAGATTGTTGTGGACCCTGCAACCGCCGAAGCACTAAAACCTTACTATAGACAATTTTGTAAACGACCCTGTTTCCATGACGCTTATCTGCAAACATTTAATCGCGACAACGTAGAACTTGTTGATACCGATGGTAAAGGCGTCGATTCGATTACGCCCAATGGGGTCGTAGCTAATGGTAAGGAATACCCCGTAGATTGCATTATTTTTGCGACCGGCTTGGAGGTTGGTACGGATTATACGCGCCGTGCCGGTTACGATGTGATCGGCAAAGACAATCTTAGCTTGTCTGAGAAATGGTCCGATGGGATGAGGACATTACATGGGATCCATACCCATGGTTTCCCTAATTTGTTTATCATAAGCAATTCCCAATCTGGCTTTACAACCAATTTCCCACATTCTATGGATGAAACCGCGTGTCACATTGGTTACATCCTCAATCGGTGTCTGGAAGAAAATATTTCGACGGTGGAAGTGTCTGAGACAGCGGAAAACGCCTGGGTTGACGAAATTATTGCGGTATCCCGTTACAACGAGGAGTTTCAGGCGATGTGCACGCCTGGTTATTACAACAACGAAGGTCAACCGAACCCTAAAAGCGTTCAGAACGGGCCTTACGGAAAGGGGTCACGCCCTTACTTTAAAATTACTAAAGCCTGGCGTGACGACGGCACAATGCAGGGACTGGATTGCGAATGACCGAATTTGAAAATAAGGTAGTCATCGTTACGGGTGCCGGTGGCGGTATTGGTCGCCAGCACGCACTTGAGTTTGCACGCCGTGGTGCTCGCGTGTTGGTTAATGACTTAGGGTCAGATGTGCGCGGCGAAGGCGGCAGTCCGATGGCGGATACAGTAGTGCAGGAAATTAGAGACAGCGGAGGCGTCGCGGTTGCTAACTATGACTCGGTCAGTAAACCAGAGGGTGCTGCGGCGATTGTTGATCATGCGGTAGCAGAGTTTGGGACCGTGGATATTTTGATAAACAACGCGGGCATCCTACGTAACCGTACTTTTAAGAACACGACATTGGAAGATTTCCAGCTTGTGGTTCAGGTCCATTTGCTGGGCTCTTCGTACGTTACTCACGCTGCCTGGCCAATCATGTATGAGAAAAATTACGGTCGGATCGTCCTGACAACATCGGTATCAGGTATATTCGGGCAATTTGGTCAAAGCGCTTACGGCGCTGCCAAGATGGGTTTGCTTGGTCTCATGAATGTCCTATCTCTGGAAGGGCGTAGTCGCGGCATCAAGGTTAATTGTCTTTCACCCGGCGCAGATACACGAATGACGGCACTCGATGCTGAAACTGGGATTGATGCTGAGAATCCGCGTCCTGGATCACATCCACAACTCGTTACGCCGCTTGCCCTCTACCTTGCGAGCGAAAATGCACCCACCGGTACCGTCATGCACGCGTTGAGTGGGCGTTATTTACGCTCTGAAACGTTCGCAAATAGCGGGGTTGCGTTAGCAGAGAACAGTACTTACGAAGACCTGTTGGACAATATCGCAGAAATCACAAACATGGACACAGCGCAGCCGCTGGCTGAGCCAGGAAATATCAATACGCTGTTTAAGCCGCATGTCTGAGTGGTTTGGTAGGCAGGAATACGCATTGCCCTAGGGCGATTTACAGAGAAATACCCTTTCGATCTACCTCCGCCTCGCGCTTGTCACGTCTTCGACTTGAGACATAACGATGTTGTGTTCGCCACCCATTTTCGGTTCTCACGATTTTGTCGTAGTAACTGCCCGTCGATGTCTTGCCTTTGCCGATGAGGGCGACGATACGGAAACGTAAGCTAATGCCATCTTCATCAGAATCAGCGTAAATATTCGTCATCATATGCGTTCGTGGATGGGCAGCCTCTGTTTCCATAAAAGCTTTGATGTCGTCTAGCCCATGGCAGATACGTGAGCCGACGCCAGTCAGGTCAAAAACTGCGTCTTCTGTAAAAACGGCATCAAGACCAAGCCAGTTGCGGTCGTCGATGGCATCACCATAACGACCAGGAAGTTCGTGGATTTCGACACGATCGGCGGTGGTGAGAACGTATGGCTTGTCGGTCATCTATCTTTTCCTGTTCTGGATAAATTTTTTATAGGAAAGACTAGATCAAATTTTCCCAAGAACTGTCAAGTTAGTTGATCTGTTGCGAGATTCGTTGTCTAACGTTGAGCAATGGTTATGCTTTTAATGTGGTCGCTGACGGGAGAGCTCTCGACATTGCTTGGAGCAGTACTTAACATTTTGCCAATCTTTAGCCCATTTTTTACGCCATGCAAAGGGGCGATTGCAGGTGATGCAAACCTTGGTTGGTAAGTGGACTTTACGATGAGCCCTCTTTTTCAGTTTCAACTGGCCAGTAGTAATAATCTAGAGAATCAAGAGACTCTGAAGGAGTCGTTTTTGCCCATTGATCTCTGTAAGCGTAATCGGTGTCCCATATCTCTGCCTGCTTTTCGAGATCAAAATGACGTCCACCTTGAGGGTCGGCGCCCACACCTGCGATGTATTGCCAGTTGCCAAAGTTGCTGCACGGGTCATAATCAACCAGCATTTCCTCAAAATATTGGGCGCCACAACGCCAGTCCAGCGCTAGCTCATTAACGAGGCAACTCGCCGCGATTTGCCGGCCACGGTTACTTAAGTAACCGGTAGCGTTTAACTCGTTCATGCAAGCATTAACGATTCGCCAAGGGGTCTGACCCGTGCGCCACTTTGTGAAACGCTCTCCATAAAACGCGGTTAGCGGTCTCTGGTCAGTGACACCTTCAAATGCATAAAGTTTGTTGCCGTGGTAGTCAGCGTACCAGCGGAAGAACTCTCGCCAGAGCAGTTCAAAGAGAATCCAGCCCGTCGAGTTATTTGCACCGTGTGTAGCTTCGTAGCGTCTGAGTTGTGTGACTGCCTGCAGAGGCGATAGCGAACCGTTAGCAAGCCACGGCGAAAACCCGGTTGAACTATGCTTACCCGAGAGTTTGTTGCGAGTCCTTTTGTAGGTAGAAGCTGCCCTGCTGCGAAAATATTCGGTTACATGTAGGTTGGCCGCCGTTGCACCGCCGGTACGCTCACCAGTAGGCCCCGGTGTTTCTAAGTGATTGTTTTCCAGTTCAATCAAAGAGGTAGGTAAACGATCAGGTGAGGGTAGGAAGGTTCGATATTTCGCGATGCCAACAGCCCTCTTGAATTGGGAGAATGTGTTTGGAAACGCATGCTCGAAACTGAGATCTTCGCTATTGAAAAGTGTCGAGACATCGAATTCGTTAAATCGGACATCTGGGAAGTCTGTTTGCAATCTGTCCCAGGGGTCAGGGCCTCGGTGGGTATGCTGTTTGGCTCGAATGACTCTGTCAAAACCTCCCGCTTTGAGTAACGTAGCGACCGCCGCGTTCGGGTCGCCTTTCAGGATATTTACGGTCTGACCGAATGCCAACAATTGATCATTTAAGTTGCGCAGCGACTCGCAGAGGAACCGCCAACGGTGTTCGCCGATAGGTTGATTACCAAATCTGTCGGTCCTGAAATAAGCATCGTCTAGACAATATACGCATGTTAGATTTGCGTCGCTTGCGGCAGCCATCAAAGCCGGGTTGTCAGCCAGGCGCAGGTCGTTGGTCAGCCAGTAAAGGGTGTTCACCGTGTCAGCCCATAGGCGGTGAGTTGCAGGCTTATACTGACCAGGGTGACGACAAGCCTGAGTTTCCTGTAATAATTAGGTTGTCTGCGGAAAACAGCTAATTTCCGTTCACCTAGTAGCAAGCAACCAAATAATACGCTGAACACTAACAACGCTTCTTGATCCGCGATAGCGAAGCTCACTACACCTGTCAGCACCACGGCGTTGCTTATTAGCAAGATTTGTCGTACTGAAACAGGCGTTATTTTTTGCTGATTCATCAACGCGAATGCCCACCATGCACCTGCTAAAAACGCGACAATGGCCAGCGAGTAGGCTTTTAAAAGCGGTAGACTCCATAACTGCTCAAGCCAGAAAATGCATATAATCATGGGCAGTAAGCCGGCATACGCCAGTGCGGTCACCAGCCAACGAATGTTATTGTCGATTGCACCGCGGGTCATTCGGATTTTGGTTGGCATTGAGGGCACCAGTAGATTCGCCTCGATGTTGCGACCGACTTTTGCACGGGTGTTTTACAGAAGTGGCAAGGTTTGCCGGCCCTGGCGAAAACGGCAAATCTGTTCTGCTCGTAGGCGCGCCCCGATTTCTCTTTTATTGCAGGGCGGTATTTTTTAGGTAGTGTGATGCCAGAGGAGCGATAGCTTCGCTGGCTTATTTTAATGGTGTTTTTCGCCAACGCTTGCACCTGCGCTTTGCTGAGGTTTCTAGGTTTGTCGGCTGGATTCACACCGGAGAAAAAGAGTATTTCAGAACGAAGATAGTTCCCAAGGCCAGCAATGAAGCTTTGGTCGAGGTAAAGAGAGGCGAGCTGACGGTTGCGACATGTCTTGCTAAGCAGTCTTGTTAATAGCAACTCAGCATCAGTTGTTTTTGCTAGTACATCAGGCCCTAAACGTTTAAGGAAAGGATGTTGTTCTATTTCATCTGTTTTCCACAATGAAATGTCTGTTGCGCTGAAAAGCTTTACGCTGTGTTCTCGGGTGTGCAGTGCTAGCCGTAAACTTCTATTTGTCTGAAGAGGCTTTCCCCGCGGTGTCACGTGCCAGACTCCGTAGAGTTGGTTGTGAGAGTAGAGAGTATAACCCGAGGACAGTTGAGTGAGTAGTGCTTTGCCCCGGCAATCAACCGAGGTGACCTGATGACCTTCGAAGGCGTGCGACGAATGAGACAGCGAGGCGTGCTGTAGGTCGAATGCTTCGATCTCGCGATGTTGAAGTGCTTGCGCGAGCATATCGGCGGTTTGTCTGATTTCTGGACCCTCTGGCATATGCCTAGATACGCGGTTCCTGAACAGATAGATCAGTCAGGACGGTTTCGACGACTTGTAAACGTCGGCGAGCATGGCCGGTGTGGTTAGCGTCGTAAGCGGTAAGGAACCCACTTTGCGCACGCCAGCCATCACGAGAATGAATGCACCCACCTGCAAACCAAGTGCTCCAATAAATCCCGCGAGGCAGAGCGATTGCAACCAGAAATTGTCGGCCAGCAAAAATATACCGACCAGTAGTGCGATCGGCGTGCCCACAGATCCAGCTAAGTGTAGCGCGCACTGACGCGTCCGTCCTTGTGCTAAGTAGGTGCCGAATGCCATCTTGAACCTAGGCTCTACATACCAGAGATAGACATACGCGTACCTGACGCCCAGCAGTAAGCCGGTTGTGACCTTGATCAGTGGTTGCAGGCACAAGGCCAGTAAACCGACAGCAGTTAGTCTGACCCAGACTTGATCAGCCTGCGTTAATACTATGCTGACGGCCAAAAGGGCCCACTCTGCAAGATAACCCGCCAGGAATGGGGCCTTAGGAAAGTGCTTGCGACTGTGGAGCAGGTTGCTGACTTCGTTGACGAGTCCGCTCACTTCGCGTCGTTGTGCGGTTGGAGCCGTTGCCAGTTGTTTGGTGAGTTTATGCCAAGGTCCGGGCTTGTAAACCTTTTGGTCCAAATCCGCGCGAATTTTCTGGAGTTCAGTAATCCAATACGCGGTGTTTGTTGTCTCACTGTTGTGCATGGGCCTTCTCTTTCCCGCTCATATAGTTAGGGTCAGCGGGGTTTTGCGGATTGTTTTGTGTCACCGGCGTGGCGCTGGGTTCGCGACTTTTACTTTCATTTCAAGCGCGGCCTGATGGTTGGCTGGCATGCCTATCATTTCATCGTAGGCGCTCTGATGCACCAGTACGGTTAACTCGACTTTGAGACCTGCACAGAATCGTTTTGCTGCTTCCGCACTGCGATGCACAGACACGTTTCCTTTCGCGTCCGCGACTTGGTATTGCTGGTCACCCAACTCAACGTATAGGGTATATAAGGCGCCTTCGATGCTTCTGATTTGCAGCTCAGAGATATTCATGCTGTCGTCGATCAACTGCGTGATTTTTATCTTATTCATTCAACACACGTCGGGAAAGCCAAAGTACAAAGATTCTACGATTGAGTCTGCGAGCGGGATCAGTTTCAAGTTGTTCGTCAACCGGGCAAAACACAGCGTCAGGAATTAAAGAGTCCAAAATTTTGCCGGTTTTTTTAGGCCCAGGGGGCTATAAGCCGGAATGATCTACTTAAAGTACACGATCGTAGTTATTTTTGGGTTTGTCAAAGACAGTCACACGATTGATAGGAAAAAAATGAATTTTGAAAAGATGGTTGAATCGCAGTTCATCGAGCCATTGCAGGCTCTGCTAAAACTTTTTGGTGACGAGGGCGCCG
>CAXRCG010000303.1:0-14930 GCA_964228885.1 Pseudomonadales bacterium
GATCCGGAAGAGTGGCTATACGACTATCTTCTGACGAACAACGGCAACGCATTGATTTATATTCCCGGCGCTAATCTTGGTGGCCACATACCCGAAATGTTAGGGCACCCCAATACCGTTGTGGCTTTGGGTGATGGTGGCGCACATGTCGGCTCAATTTGCGATGCTAGTGCTAATTTATACTTGTTAAGCAGATGGGTAAGGGAGCAGGGTCGTTTTACGTTGGCGGAGGGTATCCACATGCTGACACGGCAACCAGCAGAATTGTATTCCCTCAATGACCGTGGCGTATTAGCCGTAGGGATGAAAGCGGATATCAATGTTATTGATTTCGACAACCTGGCATTGCACACGCCTCATATTGTTTTCGACTTACCAGCAGGTGGCAAACGTTTTCTGCAACGCGCTGACGGCATCAACACGACTATCGTTTCTGGCGAAGTTATATTTCAGAATGGCTTGGCGACGGGCGCATTACCAGGGAAGCTCATTAGAGGTCAGCAACCAGATCCACGAAAGTAGTCTCATTTGCTGTATTCGGGTTTTCATCTTTGGCCGTAGAGGCGTGGGCGCCTATGCGTCCCATTTCGCAGACTCTTTAGAATAGTCCTACCCAATTTCCGATCACAACCTAGATAAGATTTGTTCGCTGTACCCGGGCACATTTCTTTGTGAGCCACACACAACTGTGACCAGCGCGTTTCAGGTAGCTAAGCGACTTTTCTCCTGAGCAAATAATCAAACAATCATCCCGGGACCAGCAGAAAAATCAGTATCAACAGGCGCGGCTTAGCCAAATTGACCGTCGAGGTGGTTGGGGAGACTGCCGCGTAGGCTATACCTGAAGCCCTGTCCCGGGCAATCTCTTGGTAGGCATCAGAAGTCACCATGGCTAGAAAATCGCGCCGCGAGCGGTATCTCACCAGTATGACTTCGTCCCAGTAAGCCTCGTCGGAATCATCTATGATCCGGCTCGTTAAGAACTCGCCGGAGTAGATCGGATGTCCGCCGTTCTTCAATATCATTCCGATCACGGAGGTGCCATAAGACCGATAGGCGGCTGGCACTCCAACCTTGGGTTCATCATCAGCATACTTGTAGCGATTCAGGTTCAACATGAAAATTTCTTCACCGTCGTCGACACCCATGTTCCGCATCATGTCTAGGAAATCAACCATCTCAGAATCCTGCGGAACATTCGCAAGATACCGTTCAACTTCGGCAGTTGTCATAGGGCTCATACCCCAGCCGCCATACCAAGCGAGAAAAGACAGATACAGTACGATGAATACACTCGCGTTGATGCGTCGTTTTGTCATGCCTGAGTCCTTAATATCTTGTGAAGAGAACGGCTGTTATTGCGTTTATCTCTTTGGTGGTGATAATGCGTTAGCGCCGAGCGAGTATTTGATGCTCAAGACCAGCTTCCCCGTGAACGAGAATCTTCTAGTATTCTTCGCTCAATGTCATGCAGATAAATACAGCGCTGAATATTTTTTCTGCTATCGGGATCGCTTTGCATCAAACGAGGTAAGCAAAATCAACACAATTGGAATCAAGCCCAAGAAAATGATGCTCAAAGCCGCTGTTGACGCCTCGCTCAAGCGCTCATCCGCGGCCAATCTATATACCCTTGTAGCCAACGTTTCGAAATTAAAAGGACGTAAAATTAAGGTGGCGGGCAACTCCTTCATTACATCAATAAATACCAATAACAGACCGCTAAGCAACGCAGGACGGAGCAATGGAAAATGGATTTGTTGCAAAACTCTTCTTGGAGAAGCCCCCAAACTTCTAGCAGCGGCATCAAGATTGTGATGAAGAGCAGCCATACCCATGTGTCCGCTGTTGTAAGCGACTGTTAAAAAACGTGCAACGTAAACAAATACTAGGCAGGCAACGGAACCTGTAATTAACAATCCAGAAGAGCCACCGAAATTATCGCGCAAAAAACCGCTTACTCCCCTATCGACAAAAGTTAAAGGCACCAATATTCCCACAGCCAAAACCATACCTGGAATCGCGTACCCCAAAGTAGCAATGCGGACAGCTAACTTCATCCCCAAACCAGAATGCAATCGCTGAGCATAGTTAAGCAATACCGACGCGATAGCACAAAGAAACGCCGCACATCCGGCAACGTAGAGACTGTTAAACAAAAGTTCACTAAAACCTTTACCGAGCATCGGGTCTCCAACTGAAATAGCATGCTCTAAAAGCATCGCAGAGGGTAAGATAAAACCCAGCAAAACTGGAATCGAGCAAGCTACCGTCGCCGCAATTGCGCGAAGACCAACGAGCTTTACGGGCTCATTACTTCTAATACCGCTGACCGGATTGAAGCGATGACCACGCCGCGCAAACTGCTCGACGACTACTAGGAGAGCGACAATAACAAAAAGCCAACCTGCCAGCTGTAGCGCAGCAGAATGCTCTCCCATTGCGTACCAAGTGCGAAAAATACCCGAAGTAAAGGTCGGCACGCCGAAGTGTTCTACTACTCCGTAGTCGGCTACTGTTTCCATCAGGACTAACGCTACCCCACCTGCAACTGCAGGTCTTGCAACGGGCAAGGCCACCATCCAAAACGTGCGACTGCCATCTGCACCGAGCACTCTTGCAGCTTCGTGTAAAGACGTGGATTGCTGAATAAAACTAACGCGCGCAAGGAGGTATATATAGGGGTATAAAACTAATGAGATGACAAATGCAGCGCCGCCCAAGGAGCGAATAGGAGGAAAATAGTATTCCCCTCGTTTAAGCTCAAAGGCTGTTCGAATATAACTTTGTATTGGCCCTGAAAACTCGAACAAATCTGCATAAACATAACCAACCACATAAGCTGGCGCGGCTAAAGGCAAAACAAGCGCGGGTGCCAAAATGTTACTCAGAGGAAAAGTAAATTTCGCGCTGAGCCATGCGGTGCTGACACCAATGAAAACGGTAATAAAACCAACTAGAGTCATCAAACCAAAAGTGTTGTAAAAATACATTGGAAGCACTGTTTCGCGGATGTGCGCCCAAACATCGACACTTTGGTCCGCCAGATCAAGTGGCACGAACAGCGCATGCAACAAAACACCAATAGGTAAAGCGACTGGCACTGATATCAACAGCACACCAGCCAACCAGGCTGGCGAATTATTTTGAGTCAAAGTTGAATATCCTATTTAGTAAATACAATGCACAAGGGCGTACATTAAGGCAGTATGCGTTTTTATCAAACAGAATTATAAAAACCTAAAAGAACCTTAAATATGACCATAACCTTTCGCGACATTAGCCATCGATTCGGCAAAGAAATAGCGCTCGCCAACATTGACCTGGAAGTTGCGGATGGGGAAATAGTTTGCATCCTTGGTCCATCTGGCAGTGGCAAAAGCACTCTTTTGCGGATTGCAGCGGGCCTTGAGCCAGTACAAAGTGGCATGATTTATCTCGACGGTCAGATTCTCGCAGACCCTTATACCACTCCGCCACCAGAAAAGAGACCAATCGGTCTTGTATTCCAGGACCACGTATTATTCCCACACAAAACCGTCGCAGAAAATATAGCTTTTGGATTGGATAAACTGAGCAAGGCCGACAGCGCTAAAATAGTCGAACAACAATTGAAGAGCGTCGATCTATCCGAGCTCGCTAATCGCTATCCACATACTTTGTCGGGCGGACAGCAACAACGCGTTGCTTTAACCAGAGCATTAGCAACAAAACCATCAGTCATGCTATTAGACGAACCTTTTGCAAGTGCAGATACGCCGTTGCGAAGAAAACTGCGCGAACAAGCCAGAGCGACGTTAAAAAAGGCCGGCACTCCAACATTGATGGTGACTCACGACCCCGAAGAAGCAATGGATATGGCAGATCGAATCCTAGTACTGGTCGCTGGCCGAGCCGTTCAGCTAGGGTCGCCAGAATCGCTCTGGCGCTCGCCTCAAAGCCCCTTCGTTGCCCAAACCCTAGCGGGAATGCAGTCTGTTGTAGGAACGGTTGTGGGCGATCACGTTAAAACAGTGTTTGGCAAGATCCCCTTAAAGCGACTCACTAATATAAAGCCACAGTCCAACCAATTAGCTTTGGAACAGCTAGGAAATTTTACAGAAGGACAAAGTGTTACAATCAGTTTGCGGGCATCATCGCTGGACCTCAAGGCTGCCAGCGGACCGGCGATGATTAGCGACAAAAGATTTTTGGGCAAGGGCTATCTGACCCTTGTCACGCTGCAAGACCAAAAAATTCGCATCGAATCTGATCAACCACTGGATTTGTCTGTAGGCACTTTAGTTGAGATAAATTTTGCCTCAGCAGCAGGCTTAATTTATAGTGGATGATAATCATTCTCATTTAGGGTCAATCACAATGAATTACTCAAACGTCAAAAAGCAAAACAGCCTCATGGTTAGTATATGCATTTCTATTGGCCTGTTTTATCTGTCATCTACCTTTGCATCGAACGAAATTAACGTTTATTCAGCGCGTCATTACGATACTGATATGGCTTTGTATGAAGAATTTACACGTCGCACAGGCATTGATGTAAACCTGATTGAAGGCGGCAGTGATGCTTTGATAGAGCGAATTATAAATGAAGGTGAGTTTAGCCCAGCGGATATGTTAATCACTGTGGACGCAGGCAGAATTTGGCGCGCCCAACAAAAAGCAATTTTTCAATCCGTCACATCTGAAACTTTGAAAGCAAGAGTCCCGAGCCACTTACGCCACCAAGACGGTTTTTGGTTTGGACTATCGAAACGCGCACGAGTGATTGTTTATAACAAAGCGCGCGGACTTCCGATTAAAGTGAACAACTATGAAGATTTAGCCAATCCAGCACTCAGGGGTGAGGTTTGCATGCGCACTTCTTCTAATATTTATAACCTTTCCCTGATGAGTTCGATAATTGAAGCCAGCAATGCAACAAAAGCTGAGGCTTGGGCAACTGGAATCGTCAGCAATTTCGCCCGCCCTCCACAAGGTAATGACACCGCCCAACTTCGAGCAGTTGCGTCTGGAGAGTGCGGTGTAACCGTGGCAAATACCTATTACTTGGGACGCATTCTAGGATCGCAGGATCCGAAAAACCTTGCGATCGCTGCGAACCTCGCCGTGATTTTTCCTAATCAAGACAACAGAGGCACCCATATCAACATTAGTGGTGCTGGCATAACAAAATATGCTCCAAATTCTGCAAACGCTTTAAAATTCTTGGAATACCTAACGAGCGACTTTGCGCAAAAACTGTTTGCTGAGGGTAATAACGAATATCCGATTTTAGGTGCGGCCACAGGTGCCGTGGCAACGCTAGGTACTTTCAAAGAGGATAAACTAGATGTCCAAATTTTGGGAAAACGCCAAAACGAAGCGGTGAGAGTATATGACCGTTCAGGCTGGCAGTGAGCACCAGCTGTCGATACTCTCCTGCTTAACCAATAAGTTACTCTAGTCAACTGTGCTTAGGTACCCACGAGCCTGAGCACTTGAGGCGCCATCGGCATCAGCAATTTCTTGCAATCGCAAACTCTCTAGCAACATTTGGCAATCGTCTTAAGAGTTTGCAATCAAGTAATGTCCGTTTTTGGCGCGCATACATTAGGCTTTATCAAGCTAGCCCAATCTCAGCGCGTCTGTCGAGGGTCTTCTTGTTGACCACCAGATAAGTGCCAAGAGCAACACTTGAACCACCAACCTAATAGATAATGCAGCCTCAGAAACTTCCGGGAATTGCTCTGGGTGCAGCCACATGTGAACGTTTGCGGGCGTTACCGCGAGGGTTAGCGCAATCAAGCCCAATCCAGCAAGTGAACGCGTTTTTGGCCAAACTATTAAGATAGCGAGCAGCACCTCAAACACACCGCTCGCATAAACTGCAAATGACGGCCATGGCCACCAGGGAGGAACAATCGCGATAAAAAAGTCTGCATTAGTGAAGTGAGAAATCCCGCCACCAAAAAACCACGCGAAGACAACGGCAAGCCCCGCGTAGCGAACATAGTTGATCATCTTCTTATCCTTACCATAGTCATTCTCGCTCGCGTTTCAGGGGAATTATCAATAAAGAACCATGCACCGAACCTCGATGCTCCAGCGATCCGGGGCATCTTTAGGCGTTTGTGATTCATAAAATGCACTATGAAAACTGAATGTACAAGGACCGTCAGCCATGTGATCAGCCTTATCACCCCCACTCTGAGCCAGCAAACCCGCAGAGTCCCACTGCGTGATCAGCAATACGTCGCTACGCGTCATCGCCGGGTAGCAATAGAACAAATGCCGCTCGGCGTACTTCGCCCAGTAGTTCTCACCTACCCGGTCAGGCATGTGGATCTCGAATACAACAAGGTCTTCAGGCTTAACGCTCTGTCCGTCGCACAAGGCTAGCGGGTGGGTCGCAACAGGCACAGCGTCAATATTACGCCACACATTGATGATTGCGAATCGACCACCGTCATTCAGCGCCGGGGTCGCGGCATCTTCGGGGATCAACCCCTGGCCCTCCGGCACGACTTGTCTAAGCGTATCGTTTACACTGGATGCCTTAGTTAATTGTGAGAGCCGATCCCGCGCAGAACGCAATGTGTAGTCGCCGTGAACAATATGTGCTGGACCCTGGACATCTTGCCCTCCTTTAACACTGCGTTTTTCAGCCAACCCTCCAGCCGAACGAATGTTATGGTCGAAAGCCCATACTTTTCCGCCTGTTGCGTGCGCGACAATTTCCTCGCAATCTCGATAGTAACGGGTGATGACTTCTTGATGATCCAAAAAATCGTAACTTGGCACGGTGTTTTCCAGCAACTCAAAACCATTTCGCGCCAAATTCATGGTGTTTTGCGGCGCTAGTTGTCGCGCGTCTTTTACCACGATCTTGCGGGATTCGGTTGCTACGCCTTCGCTATCTACAAAGTTACCCCGATCATCTCGAGTCATGCGCACACGATCATTTCGGTAGAGAGAAGATTCTGTTTCTGGCGTTAAAAAGTAAAATTCGCCAGTGATACTGACATTAGCGTTAGCGATAGTTTTCTCCTACAAGTAGCTGAACATGGAAACAGGGCAGTCTATCAGCGACGCATAGGAGAGTTCGGTTCGCAATCACCCTTAGGATACCTCTCGTTCCAGCGACATCGGGTCGTTGCCGAACCATTCCTTGCTCATACGCTCGACGTAAGCCGACAAGTTGTCGTGCTTTTTAGCCGCATCCTTGAGCCTTGAGGTGTACGGGCCATTCATAATTTGCCACAAGAAGGCATATGCCGTGGCATCAACAGAGGTCGGCTTAACGCCAAGAACATACGGGTGCTCGCCCAAAAATGTTGAGAGAGCATCCAGATCTTCCCTACCACGTTTATCGAGCTCGTCTTCAGTAAACGCCCCTACGCCATGCTCAATACATTTGCGCCGGCTATCATCACGTGCCTCTTCATAATCGGCCTGACCGAGTTCTTTCAGCATCCCCGGCGTGTCCCAATATGGATTCTCGGGCGCCCACCATCGCTCCCGCGCCATGATCCACCAAATATGCTCCTCGAGCATGCGCTTGATTGCATGGCCCTTAGCACGCTCATCACGACTAAGTGCCCCATCCAGAGAATCACCAAAATGTTCTTTGAGGTAATCGACAATGAGGCTGGAATCAGCGATCTGAGTACCGTCGTGCTCGATATAGGGAAGCTTGCCTTTAGGTGCCGTTTCGGCAAAGTCTAGGCCAAGACTCCTGGTTTCAAATTCGATATCCGCCATACGCAGGTACGTTTCAATTTTTAGTACAAACTGGCTGATACAACCAAATTTTTCCCAGGCCGGGCCAAACCGAAACAAGGTAATCACAGTTTCCCTCCAAATGATGTCTGCTGACAGTATTAGTCTAGCTCAGTCTGCAAGAGTGTGTCGATTCAATTCGGGGTTAGACCATCAGAGGGACATTCAGCAAATACACGCTATATTCCGACCATTGAACATCAAAAGGATAACCACATTATCTATATCTTCATCTTTAAGGATGATCTGCAACAGCTATCCCTAATCGTTCTTCGGAAAATGTGGGTTATACTTCCTATCTTCTGTATTTAAACGGATATCAACCGGAGTTTTAGGTCCTAATCTGCTCAATCGAGGTGCCCTTCTCCGGTGACATCAGCGTTAGAGTTACTGACCCGGAAGTTCGCGATGAGAACGGTAGATTGGTAAATTCAGCGGTTAGCCAATCATCTGTTTCTGACAGAACGCTACTCAACCAAGGAGCACAAGCAATGCCTATGCAAGACATTACGCCACTTAATGATCAACTCGCAGACATCATCGTTAGATCAGACGAACCATGGATTGAAACGGAAGCCGACAAAGCCTGGCTAAAAGTCCTCTGGACTGGTCCTGAAACCGGCCGTTGGGCAGCCCTCTTCCGCTGGAAAAAAGGCTACGTTGCGCAGAAACACAAGCACCTGTCTGATGCGCATACCTTTATCATCAAAGGTAAACTGCAAGTGCGCGATGGAGTGTTAAATACAGGCGACTATGACTACGAACCAAATGGTGTTCTACACGACGCGACCATCGCCCTAGAAGACACAGAATATCTCTTTATTTGCGACGGCCCCGTGATGTTTTACGACGACAACGGACTGACCAGTTATCTGGGCTGGGAAGAACTTACCCGGATGAAACAAGCTGCCAACGCCCACAAATAACGACAGACCGGAGATTTCTCTCATGTCAGCAACACAAGACTTTGTCATGAATCAGACAATGCTACGCATCAAAGACCCGGAAAAATCTGTGCCTTTTTATGAGCAAGTGCTTGGTATGACCTTACTCGATCAATTTGATTTTCCCGAGATGAGATTCAGCCTGTACTTTCTGGGATATCCCCAGTCCGAAGTGCCAACATCGCCAAAAGAACGCGCCGAATGGATATTTCAGCAACCTGCCCTGCTTGAACTCACTCATAACCATGGCACGGAAACAGACTCTGATTTTTCTCACCACAACGGCAACGATCAGCCGCAGGGTTTTGGCCACATTGGCATTTCAGTACCTGATGTCTATCAAGCTTGCGAGCGATTCGACTCACTTGGCGTTGAGTACGTAAAAAAACCAGATGACGGTAATATGAAGGGGCTCGCTTTTATCAAAGACCCAGATGGTTACTGGATCGAAATATTGTCGGCAAATGGGCTACGCGATTTGATTCTGGGGTGAGGCCACAACGTGCTCGATTCACAAAATCCTGATGCACGCGGAAAAAGGCTTTGGGCAGTTGTTGATTAGCGTCATTTTGTACTTTTAGATTTGCAGGCAAAAGACGTTAATCCATCCCATGCCAAGCGGATACTGCTTCGATATTCAGAATATAGACTGAATATTCCTCAAAACATCGCTATGCGCTTTGTTGAAGCCTTCTAATAGGGGTTAGCCATGAAAAACGTTGTTGTTGTTGGAGCAGGTCCTGCAGGCGCAAGCATTGCCTATTTGCTGGCGAATCGCGGCATCGCCGTGACACTGGTGGAGCGGCGGCGAGATTTCGCCCGAGAATTTCGTGGCGAAATCTTGATGCCTAGTGGAATCGACGCACTGCAACAGATGGGGCTTGGTGACGCCTTGGCGCAAACAGATAGTCATGCAGCACCAGACTTCACCCTATATCTGAATGGCAAGCTGATATTGTCCGAAAACCTGAACCCTGAAGATTTTCGTGGCCAACCCCCGCTTGCGATTTCTCAACCAGCGCTCCTTGAAGCCATAGTGGCAAAAGCCGAAAAACTCGCCACATTCAAATTTGTACGAGGCGTGTCAGTGAAAGAACTGGTCGAGGTGAATCGGGCTATTACAGGTGTTACGATTCGAGAGGATAATCGTGATAGATTCCTGCCTGCTGATCTTGTTATCGGGGCAGATGGTCGAAACTCGGTAGTTCGCAAACATCTCGATCACAGTGTGACCGAAAAGAGCCCACCCATGGACATTGTCTGGTGCAAACTACCCTGCCCCGACGATTGGCCAGGTGTAAAAGCCTATGTTGGTCGTGGGCATTTGCTAGTGGCATACCATACGTGGGATCACACTTTGCAATTAGGGTGGGTCATTCTTAAAGGCACCTTTGGTGAGCTTCGCAACAAGGGCATTGAAGCATGGATTGAAGAATTGGCGCACCATGTATCACCGGATTTCGCTTCACATTTAAAGCATCACAGCGATGGAGCACAAAAACCTTTTCTCCTTGATACAGTGTCAGACTGCGTCGACGGTTGGAGTGAACCTGGGGTCTTGTTGATTGGGGATGCCGCGCACACGATGTCACCGGTGGGTGGACAAGGCGTCAATATTGCGCTGCGCGATGCGGTGGTTGCGGCTAATTATCTAGTGCCAATATTGAACAACTCTTCGACTTCAGTTGCAGAGATAACTTCCGCACTTCAGAGCATAGAGAAAGAACGCAGAATTGAAGTTGATTACATTCAAAACCTGCAGGCGAAACCGCCGAAAATTGTACTCAGTCGCGCATGGTGGGGGGAACCCATTCGGCGTCTAGCAGGGGTTGCGCTAGGCACGCCGCTGATAAGACGAAAGGCTGCCCAAGAAGTGTCAGCTTTTCCATTTGGTGTCAGAGACGTCAAACTGGAGGTTTGAGCAAGTTTCATGAAAACCAATAATATGTTCGCGCCTTAGTTTAGCGACTAGACATATTGTCGCCACCGAAAAACAATGCCATTGGAATCTTGGCTAAAGCCATCAACAAGCTAGAAGAAAACCCTGTTCCGGGCGGGCTAAAAGGTCTCAGTACAACGATGTTTGATAGCGTCAGTCGTTATTTCGATTTCCCTATGCGCATGCTGTTTGCTAAGCGGTGGTTGTTTGATGGCGTTATCGATAGCCAACTCAGTAGAGTGTCATTTGCTAACGCTTATCGCTCCAACCCTTTTGAGCTGACACAGAAACACTTAGCCGGATTCCACGGCACAAACGAAAAAATGAAAGTCGAGATTTCGTCATGGGCATCAAAGCGTATATCCAAATAATGCGTCGCGGTTCGGACTCCTAGGATATAAAACGGCTAAACAAGTTCACCTGTGTTTGTCGATTCATGCCGCGCGCTTACCGTGCAACCGAATCGCCATATATAAAAAGCATTAGCTCAAGCAGAAGCTATTTCCTTACTTAAAAGCGTCGAGATATTTTACACGACAAAGCAACATTGTTGACAATTAGATGACCACCCCGCGTGATTGCTGGCTGTCAACCGATTGGCTTGATTCTTGCGAATTTTCTCTCTGAATCCAGTATTTTGCGCCAACCCATTCTGTGATTTTGAAGCCACCAATTAGTTAAAGATAAATATGGCGATGCTGTTCGATCGCCTAAGTCATGTTGCATGACAGCCATACAATGCGTACAGGGCTCGAATTAGAAACGAACGTACCGGCGTTGCGCGAATAGAAGTCCATCAATAATAATCCCTGAGGAACTACGAATGAGCAAACTCATACTCTCATTAGACGGCGGTGGTATACGCGGTGCAGCTACCACGCAATTTCTGTCACACATAGAAGAGGATTTAAAGCGTCAAAATTCGTCCATTCGCGACTATGTCGATTTCTATGCTGGCACAAGTACGGGTAGCATTATCGCCTTGGCTCTCGCTACAACAGATCTCACCATGAGCGAAATAAACGAGCTATACAACTACGAAAATGCCCAAGAAATTTTTGATCCAAACAAAGGCTGGCTTCAAATTGACGGTGTTAACGCGCCAAAATACGCCGCCACTGGTAAGACCAGAATTCTCAGCAGAAATTTCAAAGAAGCAACTTTGGACAATGTTGGAAAAGATAAACATGTCCTCGCGGTTAGTTACGCAGTAGAGAAACGGGCGCCTATGGTCATCAAATCAACTATCGAAGCTCATCGCAGTTTACTCGCAAGCGATGTAGCAGATGCATCTAGCGCTGCACCGACCTATTTTCCAACCCATGAGATGGATATACCCGCCCAATCCGAGAATGACTACTTCCTGATCGACGGTGGCGTGATCGCGAACAATCCTACCATGTGTGCCGTCAGCGAAGTGCGTAATATTTGGCCGCATATAGTAATGGAGCAAATTCGCGTCCTATCAGTCGGCACCGGCTTTATGGCTCGCAAGATAAATGGTCCTGAATCAAAGCAGTGGGGGGCGGCACAGTGGATAACCCACGGCCGAATACTTGACGTGCTTTCCGACGAACGCGTCGTCGCGTATCAGGCGATGGCGATTTTGAATCGTAGCGCGTACATTCGTGTCAACGCGGCGCTACAAAATCAACCTGGCTTTCAGACACCACCGGATGACGCAATGGATGATGTGAGCCGGATCAACATCAAAAGACTAAGGAACCTTGGCGACTTTTGGTTTGAACAGTATGGGATGCAAGCCATCGCACTGATAACAGGCAGCTATACGGGTCCATCGTTAGACCGGATTGATCCGAGCACAGGCCAACCTATAATTCAAAGCTAAGAGATCATAGAGATGAACCGCATGCATTCACAGTCATCCAGCATCAAAAGGATAACTACATCACCGATGTCTTAATATTGAATGATCATCAGCAATCGTCCTACAAGATCATCCCTTGAAAAGCGTGTTTTATACTTCGGTTCTTCCATTTGCTATATTTGGAGGAAAACAACACGGTGGAATTAGCATGGAAACACTAGCAATTTGGGGCGAGTTTTTAGGCGGAATTGGTGTCATCATCTCTTTGCTTTTTTTGGGTTTACAGACCAAAACGGCTAACCGACTCGCGCTCGCTGCATCTCAGCGAGAGCAACGCCATATATGGCAGGAAATGATGATCTTCATGGCGAATTACAGTTCCGAATACAGAGAGTTTCTAAACAACCCCGTGATGGCGCCTGACCGCCAGACCCGAGCAGCCATGATGCTGTATGCAATGGGTAATCAACTGGACACATTATTGAAACTCAATCAGGAAGGCCTTGAGACAGACGATAACCTTCGCTATGTCATGGACGCTTTCGTCGGCCACGTTTCAACCCCAGGTGGATATGCATTCTGGCAAAAGATGACCGATGCGGATTTATACGGTGACGACGTACTTGCAGCGGTCAATACAAGGCTATCAACGATGACGGTTCCGAATGAAGACCTGTTTACCGCTATGCATTGGCTAAAAGCCAAGCCAGGGGAGTTCGAGGCCCTATGAATGTATCTTCCAATAGTGATATCGACCTAAAGCTGCACACCAAACATCTCGAGAAACCTGGCGTTGTATTCTTCGTCAGATAAATCGCTACCCATCTCGATCCATTCTTCAGAAGAAACGCTGTTTCTTGCTGCCATAAAACCTTCAGCGTCTGAGCCAACAGGCCAGCGAAGTTTGTATTCACCGATTGTTGCTGCTTCAAGGATCGTTTCCGCCACTGCTTCTGGTCCGACAGCCCTTTGGAAACCTGCCATAAAGACCTTGCCGTTTCTTCGCATGATGGGTTGATAGGGAGAAGTTTTGTCGTAGCGTGTTTGTTCTGCGGAGTTCTCAAATATATTCGTCATGATGACACCCGGCTCAATGTTCACGACGCGCACACCAAATCTATACAGTTCATGTGCTAGGGATTCACCCAAACATTCCAATGCCCATTTGGATGCGGAATAACCGATTTGATTTGGTGTTGCCATGAGTCCAACAGCGGAGGTGATATTCACAATGCAGCCAGTTTTGCGCTCACGCATCGATTTGATCACGGCTTGAATACATGACACAGCGCCGAAATAATTGGTTTCAAAATACTGTCTATGCTCTTCCTCTGGGGTTAACTCTAAAGGCGATGAGCCACCTATTCCGGCATTGTTTACCAATAAATCGACAGGGCCAGCCTCCTCAATCTTGTTAAAGGCAGCGCTCACCGATGCGCCATCGCAGACGTCTAGCTCGATCACCGTAACATCCAGATTTTTCTTACCGGCTGCTTCTTGCAAAGCGGCGGCTTTGCTTGTGTTGCGCATACCAGCGAATACCTTGAAGCCATGCTCAGCGAGGTAGAGACTCGTGGTTAGGCCAATACCACTACTGGTACCTGTTACAACTGCTATTTTCATAAATAATGTCTCCAAATTTTGCGACGATTGTAACGGTTAACAACGGATTTAGCACACAACGCTTAGATCGATGGCTGATCGAGAAATTTTTTCTGCCGGCGCTATTTCGGCATTCTGACGATGATTGTCTGACTCGCCGTTGCTAGCAACACACCATCTTGATTCCACATGTTAACCGAGCCATAACCAAAACCGTCACCGACAAAATCCATATGATTTTCACACAACACCCATTCGGAATCGGATTGATTGGCGTAACGGATGGTGTTGTCGATACTAGTACAAGACATATATTGCCCCAATGCATTGCCCAAAGCTGAAGGTTGATAGTCTGCGATGATCGCAAGCGCTCCTCTATCATGTTGGACGTTTGGCATTCTGACCCAAAGGGAATTACCACCATCACCGCTAGGTTCTCCATCACCAGAAAAACCAAACATACCGCGCGCCAGTCGAATTTCAAGATGATCATGTAAAGAAGGTTCGTCGTGATGACCGTCGAGCGACGGGCAGTTCATTGGCGCTTCTACTTTAGGTGGTTTAAGCCATAGCCCTTGAGCCACAGGTGGCCGGCTGCCGCAAGCACCAAGCACCGTAATAATTTCTCTTCTTGGCTCACTGTTCGACAAATATCCAACCACACGACCTTGTGTCACATTGCGGCCAATTGCCGGCAGACTTAATTCAAGATCAAGTGATGCAGGTTGCTGGGTAATGCCAAGATATTGACCGGTGGCCCAAACAATAGGTTTTTCGGTTGCTTGCTCAAGCGCAATGACGCCTGCAGCCAGACCAACGCCGCCAAACAGCGAACCACCACCTCCGGTGGTACGTTCTA
>CAXRCG010000304.1:0-7089 GCA_964228885.1 Pseudomonadales bacterium
GGCCCAATCTTATTCATGTGGGGTTTTGCGCAGACCTTACACTTGGCTCTAAAGACCCACTGCCGAGAATGCTCTGATCGTTTTCTAAACTCCAAGCCCTGCACATGGCCAACTGAGTGCGTGCCGCATTCAAGATTTGGAATCTGACTTTTCTTAAGAGGATTTACTTGCTTAGGCATAAAAGTCTACGTTCAGGTATACTTTAAATATGCCACAAGATGAGACAATACGAAACTAATTGACCAATTAGCTTATGCCAAAGTCTAGTAAATTATTGATTTATATATATTAATTAAACAACCTGACTCACTGTGCAAAAATGGTTCTGCTCCCGTCCGCTCCGCCAACATCTATTATATATCAATAACTTATATAATCTTCGTGTGTATACATACCAAATTACATGCCATTAATTTAGCGCTGAATTAAGGCATTAGCTAGATCGTTTACAAGCCACCACACTCCCTTTTGCTATTGGCTAGAACATTCATTTTTCACCTAATCTGCACCCAGTTGAGCGAGCCCCTTTTCTACCTACCCACCACCCATTTTCGGCACATCAGTACCCCACCCCCGGGGCACCCCCCATTTCACCAGATGGGTCTCCTAGTATTGGTATGCATTACTAATGTGGAAGGAGGCTTCGCGTTCTTCTTAAACATTTTTACCTCAGAAAAACACTCCCCCGGGACCGTGATGACTGTCGTCAAACGGGTGTTGGTTCTGGGTAGATACATTACAGGGTGATTTTGATCTTCCGTTGCATTTGTCCAATAGCAGTAGTTACCTGTCAGATACATCAGGGGGTCATAAATGCCTTATCGCTTCAAGTCGATTTTCATTTAAGGTGGAAGAGAGTAACGCTTTCCCGGCGCCCAGATAGTTTAGCGTCTGGAATCGCTAGTCCGTTTACCTCCAACTCGAGACCAGATTCTAACCAAACATCCTCTGAGACTAAAATATGGGTACTTAACGGTTTATTTTGAGCCTCTATCCTTGAGGCAACATTCACAACGTCACCGATAATGGTGAATTCCTTTCTTGCTTCTGACCCGACATTGCCAGTGACGACAGATCCACAATGAATGCCAATACCAATTTCACAATCAATAATCTCACCGGTGCGCTTTTTCGACTCTAGTGTTTCATGAATAGCTAACGCCGCTTTGATAGCATTCCTGCTGCAGAAATCATTGGACAAAGGAGCTCCGAAGACAGCCATAAAGCCGTCACCTAAAAACTTGTTAATGACTCCATCATGCGCGTTCACCTGCTCGATCATGAACCCGAATACGCTGTTTAGAAATGCCACAACCTCAGATGGCTCATGTTTTTCTGCAAACGAAGTAAAACCACGAATATCCAAAAACATAATTGCCACGTGCTTAGTCTCTGTTTCCGGAAGTTGGGATTCAGACATTAGCCTCTCGGCCACCGCAGGAGAGACGTGCTGCCCAAATACAGACTTCACCTCATGGTTCCTCTGAATCTGGTTAACCACTTCCGCTAAATTTTCCCGATATTTAGACGTAACAAAAGCGGCGATTCCGCCACAAAGCATCATAATTACCGCTTTTGCGACGTTAACTGGAGCCGTAGTGAGCATCTCTCCATCCATTTCGGAGAACCCTGATGTCGCATAGGCGGCTAGCCCCAGATAACCTAATCCAGACACGAGACCTGTGAACACACATAAAAGTGGATTGAGTCTCATAGTAGAGAGAATAATGAAGACAAAATAAAAGAGCAAAGGCGGTAGTGAAAGCGCAATTGCGGGACTATAAACATGGAGAACGAATAGAATCGCGAACGACGGTAAGCTTGTTTCGATGAGAGAATTAACAAAAAAAGCTTGGTTCGGCGGGATACGTTCAGCACTTAAAAATTGCTGAAGGCCCGCAATCGCTACAGATTCGTAGACTATAAATACAACTATAAAAGGCAGCACTGTCCACAGATTTATAGCGCCTGAGAAAAGTGAAGCAAAGATAGGATTCGCTAAAAGCCACACGACAAGCGCCGCAACACCAATAAGTCTCATGACTTTGGCGCGGTTAAGCTCGCTGTTAAGTATTCTAATTTCGAGTTGATCAGCCGGTTGAAAACGACTAATCCGCTGACGAATGAAATCCCTCAATTTTCTAACTGCTTAACACATTCTACAGCGCCATCACGGGCTTGCCGCCGCGCTTGGACCGTACCTTCGCCGTAAGCTCGATCTTCACTCCGCGTAACAGGTACGCTAATGGTCGCAGCAGCGTATTTGCAGGACACCATTCCGGTTTGATTGATCCAATTGTCCTCAACATCGGAGGAGCCGGCGCAACCCACCAAAGCAAGAAGCGAGATCATAGATGCTAGAGCGTATTTCACAGTATCTCGTCTCTGACTGAACCTCATAGAGATTACACCCGTTTGCAACCTCGGTAAATCCGCCACTGCTAATCAACAAACCACTCAAGATTAAAACTATCCCAGCAGCATCTCGAGAAATGCTGCGAGTCAACCATCAAAGTGAGACCACAACAGCACCCGTCCCTTGTGTCAGATCCGCCGCCCTATATACTAAAAAAGACTCAGAAATTCAGTGCATGTCTTATAGAATCAGCGCTTCGGAGCCCCGCATGACGACCTCAGAGATCGAGCTAAAGCAGAAATTACATCAACACTTTGGTGCCGCTGCGATGACAACGCCGCTAACTAGCCCGGAGCGCATGGGCCGGCGGATCGAAGGCATCGACTTGAGCCAAACCCTCAATGTTGACCAGGCGCAACTTATCGTCGACCTTCTAGATCACTTTCAGATCATCTGCTTTCCAAATCAGGATCAAGTCGGCTTTAGCCTCCTTGATTTAGAACGATTGGCAAACCACTTTGGAGCGCCTATTCCGCATCCCAAGAATTACGCTAATTATGCTGATTTTAAGAAGCACAAAGCACCGCTCGTTTTACCTCCCAGGGAACAACAGACAGCAGCACTATGCGATCAGGCCTTTCCCGGGCAACTGAGCTGTATCGATGACGCCAACAGCCCAGCGGTCTATATCGTAACGAATTTAATCGGCAGTGGCCCAGATGTTGAGGAAGAGACCATTGGAGGCTTGCACTGGCACACCGACATTGAGTTTGAGCCAACGCCGCTATCAACCAGCATGTTTTACGTCCAAGCCGTGCCGACGACTCGTGAGAGTTCTGAGGGAACATGGGTTGCGCATCAAACCCGTGAAGCAGGATTCTATCATCCCAAATCGGCTCCTGAGCTAATGGAGCGCCGGAATGTCTTACCGCTCAACGGCGAGACGGCCTATGCCGATACCGCTGCTGCTTATGCTGACCTATCACAAGGCATCCGCGATCAGTTGGATGGGTTCATGGTCCGCAGAAAGCTGCGCATCGGTGACCCAGGCTGGTTAATCCCATTGGTGTACAGCAATCCAAGAACCGGCACCCAATCTCTCCATAGCCCAGTTTGGGCATCCCGAGGCAAGAACATAGCCCCGGTCGAAATTGATGGCTGGTCGGTCGAAGAAACCCGTCTGTTTCTAGACAATCTTGAAGCTCACGTACTCAAACCAGACTATCGCTATGACCACCCTCATCATCCTGGCGACGTGACGCTTTGGAGTAACTTTTCCACATTGCACAATGCTCCGCCTGCTAAGCGCCTCATCAACCGACCGGAAGACGCGCGGTTGATGTATCGCATTAGCTGTAAGGGCGAGCCGAGCTTTGACCTTCCGAGGTCCGATAACGACCAGTGGCTAAATTCCAATATTTTGCCGCCCTATCGAAGCCCGGAGCACATCTTTGAAAGACACAGGTCGCGATCACCCTAAAGCCTGAACTCAACAGATTAGGCAGCAGGTTGAATCAAACCGAATGAATCACCAAGGATTTTCAATGACCCTACACCCTGTGAACGAATCGGACCGCATCGAAAGCCTCGACATATTACGCGGTTTTTCTCTGCTCGGAATTTTGCTACTCAATATCATCGGATTTGGATTCATAGCCGTTGCCTATACTTCGCCTGGTCTCATCATCAGCAATACGGCAGATTTGATTGCATGGACATTGGTTCAACTCACTGCTGAAGGTTCCATGCGCGGGCTTTTCTCTATCTTGTTCGGGGCAGGGATCTTGCTCTTTTTAGGCCGAGGCAGTGATTCTCGGGGTTGGCTACACGCCAAGAGAACCAGCTGGCTGCTCATCTTTGGTCTGGCAAACGGCTATCTCTTGCTTTGGACGGGTGATATTTTGGTTACCTATGCCTTAGCAGGATTTTTACTGTACTTCATGAGAAATTTGAGCGGCCGGGTGCTTCTCAAAGTCTCCATAGCGGCCCTTGTTTTGATCAGCCTGTACAACACCGCGATGCACTATGGCCTCTCCTATCTTCAAGGAGCCGCACAGACCGCTGCGGTACTAGAGGCTCAAGGGGAAGAGATTCAAGGACCTTTGCGAGCGTCAGCGGAGGAGTGGGCCGCATTTGAAACTAAGTACGCTCCGGAACCTGGCGTCATCGCTCAAGAGATTCAACAACGATCCCAATCCTACAGCTCAGCCTTGTCTTGGACCCTCGTTTACAACACTGAAGTTATATTGACTTTGTGGCAATTTCTGCTGCCCGATGCGCTGGTTTTGATGATCCTTGGAATGGCACTTTTCAGGTTGGGTGTTTTACAGGGCAATGCGGAAAACGCCATTTATCAAAAAATGATGTTATATGGCTTCGGCAGCGGACTGTTGATCAATGGATTTGAAGTCTGGACAGCCATCCAAAGTAAGTTCGGCGTACTCGAATCATTTGCTCCGTTAACCCCGACCTATCATCTCGGGCGTGTGGCGCTAGCGCTGGGCTGGATCGGCGCCCTGATACTCATGATCAAACGAGGAAACATTGGGCATCGACTAGGGAATGTTGGCCGGATGGCGCTAACAAACTATCTCATGCAGTCCTTGATCTGCCTATTCATATTCACGGGCGCCGGATTCGGGTTAGTCAATCAAGTGCCGCTATCCCAAACCTACGGCCTAGTCCTGATGATTTGGACATTTCAATTGGTGTTTTCAACGTGGTGGCTACAACGTTTTTACTACGGACCCGCCGAATGGTTATGGCGAGCACTGACCTACGGGCGTTTACCAAAGTTTTCTCGGAAAACACCTTAATACAATTTTCACCGTAAATTTCTAGGGAAATAAACTAGGCGGGCTTCGCCGCCCAGTTTAAAAAAAATCAGCCTCTAAGAACTCGCCACGGTCCGGAAGTAATGTCCGCGGTACGGTATCTCATCACCGCATTGCATAAGCTCATTGAATTTCGCCTGCACTGCAGCGCCGTGCTCGGACCAATCTGCTTTGCTCTCTGCTTGCTGCTCTAGGGTTTCCCAAAAATTCATCCAAACAAAGTCGAAGGCCCCAGAGGCTGTTGAAGGCTCGCCTGTGCTGGTTTCTCTATCCATAAAAGCAACTTGGTACCAGTAGGTGCTGTCTTCAATACGTGCTTCCGAGGCAGTCAAATAGGGTAAGAACTCATTGGTAACATGTTCTCTGAGATCTGTCGGTGGTCTGCCGTCGGTCATCGAGCAAAATTGCATGGTTGCCGCGTAAGGAGGGTTCTGCTGAGTCCAGGCTTTCGTTGGCGACTTCTGTGAATAGGCATTGAAAGCAAACAGATCCAGTTCTTCGTTTGGCCCACATTCGATGATTCCCGGGTATTCTTCTCGCAAACGGTCTGCGGCTCCTGATTTCTCATACTCCTTCCAGCCAGCGTGACGACTTTCTTTATCATTCCATCTCAAAACCCAGACTCCGTCGAAAGCATCAGAGCTCCATTCGTTGGGAAGGTAGCCAAAAGCACTGAGGTTTCGATCCGTCATCGCGTCAACTTCGGCATTCCATGCAGCAAGGTAGGGTCCAAAACTTTCAGCACTGTAATTTTCACCAAATTTACACTGCAAGTATTCAACATAGGCTATGGGTTCTGATGGTGTTTCAAGCGCTACCGGTGCCGGTGGGGCACTGCCTTCTTCAACTGCTTCTTCAGAATCAGCACAACCCGTTAAGCCGAGCGCCGCAAAGCAGACCAAGCTCGTCAACAAACTCCCTCATCGTTTCATATGAATCTCCTTTGATGGATTATCCCGAGCCATAGTCGCCGAGACTTTGATCCTAGATTAGAGCCTGCACCGATGATGCACAATTTTAGTTCGATTTTGGTCCGCAAGATCGAGAAAGAAGGATAAGAGGAACCCATTGGAGTTTATCCGCACGTTCACACTTTAAGCTCGAACGCCATGGGACAATTGCGCATTTCAGCAACCAATCGATACACAGTGCTCAACGACGATCATTGTAGGACGGTTGCGAGCGCCGTGGGTATCAGCTTCAATCAGTTGAACATCTTAAACAGCGAGAGTATCTGAAAAAATTTAACCCGAGACTTAGGCGAAGAAATTAAACGTCTCGGTATTGTTGAATGCGAACCGCTGCTCAAGAGCTGAACCACTAAGACCCAGCAGGCCACGCAGTGCCTCGTGGACATGCTTTGGATAAATCACGCTGCCAGTGGCCTCATCTTCAACCAAGCGCTGCGGGTCAATGGGCAGCGCATTCTGCCCTTCATCTGTTTTACCGAGCGTCCGATCACCCCAACTGGGATCCGATTGCATCACAATCACCGACCCAATCGGCCAATGGTCCTTACCATCTTGCTCGTTGTAGTGAGGTGTTCTTGAAAAATCAGAGCCGACGACGACGGTCAATCGATCCGCATAGCCGCCCTCTTCGGCCAGCTGCCAAACCAAATCGATCGATTCATTCAAATAACTGAGTTGCACTCTGTGCATTTGATCATGGTCATCATGGGTGTCAAAGCCATTCAAATGAACGTCTGCCGCACTTGAGACCCCCGCCTTAAATGCCGCACTAACCAACTGAACTTGACCCTTCAAATTTTGCAAACCCTCAACCGGCTGGATAACCGCGTCACCTGAGGGCAAATACGGCGCAAATTCTGCCAGGGAATCCCGGCCGCGTATGGCCGCGGAATAGGCATTAAGATTATTGACCTGTCTAGCCATTTGG
>CAXRCG010000305.1:0-13561 GCA_964228885.1 Pseudomonadales bacterium
CAATGAGGCACATGCTCAATTGTTTAGAAGCTATAGCCAAGAGAAATACTACCGTAAAAAACAGTGTCTTCATCAACGATTGAGCTGTTTTGAATCTGGTTGTCTAGCGCTGTCACACCAGCCGAAAGATTCAGATCCCAATTTTCCGTGATGTTGTATCGGCCGCGTACACTAGCGCTCCAATTCATTGCGGGGCCCGCGTGATAAGCAGACCTGAATTCTGATGCCAGGCGCAATGCCGCTTTCTTCACCTTCACCTGCTTAGGGGTTGCTGCTGGAGTAGGCTGTGCCGCTTACCACCCATTTAGTATCTTTGTCGCCAGGCCCTATAGAATCTCTATAATCTGCAGCCTGAATAGGATGACTCATGCTTGCGCCGATCGCTCTCTTTGAGGAGGGTGTGAGATTGTAAAGTTAAGGATGTAGTAGCCGCGTGGCCTACGTTTTTTCTCAGTAATCTGCATAGACTATATTTGATCATTGACAGTTCGGTCGGTAATCATCTCTTCTGATTCAAAATGTCACTCGTCTTTTATTATTTCGCAAAGAACCAATCTAGATAGTTTTGGAGCATCGAATGAATGACCTATAAACTGTCTAACATCAACCATATGTCTTAGGGTGAAAATGACGTTCGAAGAGGATGATTTTCAGGAAATAGTGGCAAAGCATTTTCCACATGCTAATTTAATTGAGTCTTGCCGCCTAACCGGTGGCGTTTCTGCTGATGTTTTTAAATTGGTGATTGAGCATAAATCCGGTCACGATGTTGTGGTGTTGCGAGTACACGGCGATAACCACTCAGGTCATCCTGCTGTTTTAGAGTATGAATTACTCAATAGCTTGTTGAATGCCAATGTCTTAGTCGCCGCGGCAATAGCGGTCGATGTTAGTCGAAAAGAGATACCGGCAGATTATCTATTGTTGGGCTATGTTCAAGGTGGTACTGCGATACGAAAAGGCTTTGCCCCTACCGCGATTAGGCAAATGACGCATGCGCTATACCACGTGCATAACGAGCAAATTGAAGGGTTGCCGCAACTCCCTCTTAGGCTTGAACCATTACCAGAACTGTTTGATTACCTCCCGGAAGGGATCGAGTGGCAGCGCATTAGAGAAAGCCTCGGTACGATTGAAAGCACATTCACTGGCACGCCTAGACTATTACACGGCGACTTTTGGCCGGAGAATATCATGTGGCGTGAGGAAAGAATTGTAGCGATTTTGGATTGGGAGGGAGCAGCGATAGGTGACCCTCTGGCAGATGTTGCTGGCTGTTTCTCGGAGTTGAGATACGTTCATGGGCTTCGCGGTTCGGAACTATTTCTCAAAGAGTACATTGAACTTAACGGTCCACTTGACCTAAGAAGACTGGCGTTGTGGAAAATCTACGTTTCTGCAGCAGCTCAGAAATACATGAGTTGCTGGGGCTTATCGGCAGATAAAGAGGCTCACATGCGGAAGACCGCAGGCACCAACCTCAGGGAGGCTGTTGAGTATCTGTTAGAACACAAAGTCTCAAAAGGCAATCTTAGTTACGTTTAAAAACAGAAGCCACTGCGTGGCGTTGACACTATTTGGGAAAAGCTCTTTTAGAATATGGAAATGAAAGTCTTGAAGAGTTCGCAGCCTCAAGCAATATCTGTTTATCCTTGGTCTATTTAAATAGCCTCAAAGGCCGTTAGATAGCATCTAATGACTCTCAAAACCTGGATGCCATTTAATGTATTTAGCTAGAAAGAACGATTGTCTGCCTAGGCCTTAAACATTTTGTATACTCGAGACTTTAGGAGATCTGTTATGAATTGGGAAGCATTAGGCGCTATCGCTGAACTTCTTGGTGCGATCGGAGTTATAGCAACACTTCTTTACTTGTCTCGCCAAATAGAAAACAACAGCAAGCAATTGGAAGGGGCTGCAACCATCGCAGTCCATACTTATGAACGCTCTCTGATTGAAGGTCTTTATGAAAACCCCCAACTTTGGGAGATTGTAAAGAAAGGGAACGCAGATTGGGACTCTCTCTCACCGGAGGAGCAATCTTATGCTGGTCTTTGGAATATAAAAGAGACTGGCTACTGGGAAATGGCCTACCGACTTCATCAGCAGGGCGCTCTAAATCCCGATGTTTACATAGCAAAAGAAAGTTATTACTTAGAATTTTATCAGTCGAAAGGTAGGAAAAAGTGGTGGGATGAACATCACACTTTGCTGCAGTCTCGCGATTTTTACGAAGATATGAGTGCCAAGCTAAAAACTGCTTCTTCTAAATCAAATGACTTTAAAGAAAAACATTCTTATTGGATTAATGATGAAAAAGACTGAAGGAGCAAAAGGGAAAATAGACCACATATTCCGAAGAACGCTCATGTATGGTGGTTGCTGATATTAAGGCAAATTTAGGGCTCAGTGGCGTGGTGATCCTTTATTTGGTCAATGACGGTCATGGTCTGTTTGTAGCAGCGGCTGCCTGCAAATAATTTTACGATTTTCTTCAGTTTTTCTTCTCGCCCTAATATGCACACGTTGCCGAAATTAACCATGCAAGCTGAAAGCCAGGTGTAGCCTACAACAAATTGTTCCTGAGACGCTGGATTTCGGTTTGTGCAGCATTTACAGGGTAAGTGAATGAGCCGGTAGGTTTCATTGAACCTACAAAACAAGAGTACAATTGCTGGCAACTGTTACTTTTGCTACTGTTGATAGGCAAGTTTTAACCAACAACTGCATAGAGGAAAGAATGATGAGTGTGGATGGAGATTGGAAAGTAACGGTTAATTCACCGATGGGAGCACAGGAAGCAACGCTGACACTGGATACCAGCAATGGTGGGCTCTCAGGAAAATTTGCCGGTCCCCAGGGAGAGCAGGAATTTGAGGGTGGCACAGCAGACGGTAACGCACTGGCATGGAATATTAAGCTTACACAGCCAATGCCCATGGAACTTGACTTCACAGCAGAGGTCGAAGGGGACAACATCAGTGGCAATGTCAAGTTAGGTGCTTTTGGTGATGCGACGCTTGCTGGCACGCGTGTCTAGGTAAAACTCCGACTCTAACTGTTTACTGTATTGCTAGGCGTCTGGCATGTCCCGCGCAACTGACATTTGCCACGCAGGGCCCCGTTTCTCTGAGAATAAGAGCCATAGACAGAATTTTTCTAAGATGCAAAAGTATCGCTTGGGGTTTTTGGGTTAAAAGCTCTAGGCTGATGGCTTCTGGGTAATGGATGGTCAATGGCTGTCATGATTCTGATCTTCTGGTTTATAGACTGTTGGGTTGATCGCTGAGAAGAAGTAAAAAACTGGAATCAGAGCGTTTAGTTATTTCATTCAAACCTGTCACAGAATGATGCTTCGGCAAGGCCGAGCAAAGATATTGCCAGCCGCCAGGACTTGAAATTATCAAGTTTATGAACGGTTCGCTAGGAACGCGCGGCACTTCGAATCACCCGCGTCTTGGAAAGCTTCAGAAGGACCCTTGCGTATGGAACTGCTATTAACCACAGGGCCAACCCGCTGGGATAACTCTGACCGCGACTGAACCTTTTTTGTGGGCCGATTTGACGGAATTTTAAGCGGGATAAATGACTTCAATTAAACAGTAAATTTTTGTAACAACGGACGTAAGAAAAGCAGATTTATAAACCCAATTAAACTTTACTAATCAATAAGTTAAGATCTAAACACAATTCCCGCCACCATGCGACAAGATAAACAGGTTGGGTTCGTTTTCGCTATGTTTGATTACTTTACCCAGTCGGTTAGATCTGTTTACCGAGACAGTCAAAAAAGACGGCCATTACTGACCGTCATTGCTAACACATGCGCTAAGACTGCAGGATCGCCTCCGCGCAAAATCCCAGTTCACATCAGCGTCGACTAAAGCTCCCACTTTAGCGATACCGAAATAGTCGTCCCTGGTTTCTCTTCAAATGTCTCGACTCCGGCACGCTCGATGATGACTGATTCGTCGAGTAAGTTCTGTAACTTGATCTTGCACGTCAGCGCCTCGGTGGGATACCAGTTGTAAGTCATATCGAGTGAGTGGAATGGCTGCTCTTCTCCGTCGGGCGCACCGTTTCGACCTGCAACGAATATCCGCTCACCAAACACATTGTAAGAAATTGTTGCTGCGTGTGCGCCATTCATAGAATCAAAACCAAGCACTATATTTGCGACATAGTCCGAGGCCCCTGAGATTTTCCGAATGTTGTTAGTCGGTGCATCAGCCTGATTACCAGCAACGAGCTCCGAATCCTGAATGGTCACATTACCTTGCAAAAAGAAAGACTCACCGGAACCATTGATCAAATTCCCAAAAACTCGGTCGAGACTTGAAAGGTCCATTAGCCCCTCCAACTCCACACCTGCGACTTCCGCTGACTCAGCATTAATGATTTCCCTAGCACGGTTGGTATCACTCGCAGCGGACTCAAAGAATTCAATTGGATTTGCGATATCTTTGTAAAAGATCGAAGCACTAAAGTTATTCCCTGATGAGAAAAACCACTCTGCCCGAATATCGACATTGGTAATGTCTGCAGGTACTACGGATGGATTTCCATCTGTCAGAAAGCCTGTACGTGCATCCACGTAGCTAGCGTCGGTAATTTCGCGAAGATCGGGCCGTACTGCGGTTTCACTCAAACCTAACCTGAGCTGAAAGACTTCAGCCCACAGGTCGCCGATATAGGTCACTGAAACAGCGGGGTATACCTTTTCGTCCGAAAAGGAGCTGCTTGCAAGATTGACGGGGTCAACGGTGACCTGCGGGCTTGCAAGGGTATTGCCGTATATATTCCAATCCAGCGCTACCTGTCGATAGTGTTCCCATCTTGCGCCAGCGCTAATTCGCCACTTGTCGTTCCAGGTCCAGTCGACCGATCCAAATACGGAATCAGTCATTGTAGCTGCGAGATAACTCTGGTTATTGGTGCCTGTCAAATCAAAGACGAAATTGTTCTCTGGGTTCATTATGTTCGCCGAAGAAAACACGCTACCAAGGTCTCCGACTAACGTAGAGGGATCCGCCACATCGAGCGCACCCAGGCTAAATTGGGATTGCCGATAAGCGCGAGCTTTCTGGGCGTAATCAGTTCCTGCAGTAATAATGACAAATGATGAGCTTGTCTCGATGGGCAATGAAAATTGCCAACCGTAATGGAGAACATCATCATAAAGGTTTGTAAATCGGTAGTCTGCCGCAGCACTATCAGTGATAACACTGGTCGATATTACTTCTCCTGTTGATGCTTGAGTTTTTGTATTTGAAGAGATGTTTACCTCGTTGGGAATCGAAGTCATGGCTCTAGAATCTGAATAGATCCAGGAAATTTCTGTTTCATCAGGCAACAAACCAAGAGGTAGGAACTTGAGATAGCTTTCGCCAATGGCATCTTTTGTCGCAGTGCCGGGTCTGTGGGCACCCTTGATCTGGTTCGAAATGAGTACACGTTCCTCATATTTGATCCGCTCATCACGATAGCCAAAACCATCCGACTTCTCTCTGTTTTCATCAAAGAAATCGATGACAGCAACTTCATCATCGGTGTTTCTGATGTAGAGACTAGTGGTAGAAATTTCATGATCATCGCTGTAGCGGAGACCGAAATTCAGGCTCGCATTCAGATCAACAGAGTAAGTTGACTCGATTTCACGCTCAAAACGTTCTTCTGGAAAAGTGAAATTGCGCGCAAGCGTGTTGGTTTCGCGCCACCTTGTTTCATAGCTGCTACCGACAAGAAATCCAAGCTCCAGGTCATCAGTCACATAGAAATTGTTCCCTATTGCGCCTCTAATATTAAAGTTGGGATTCGCCGACTCAGGTCTGATTGAAATATTCCTATTAAGGTTTAGAGCAAGATCTCTGTTGACGACTCGGGCATCCAAAATAGTTGCAGAAGTTTTCCCTTCCTGACGTAACGTATTCAGAATGTTTTGTGGGTCCAAGTTCCCGCTGAAGCGGTCGATACTCGTTGTGATGTTCTCAGATAACGCTCTTGTGCCATCGTCCTGACCGAATTTGTCATCGCCACCCCCACTATAGCTAAAGACATCGCCACTCAGCTCAGAATTAGTGTTGCCGCCCGCTTCAATCGAATAGGTAAACTGATTCGGTATACCTCTCGTCCGGATGTCTACACTGCCTCCGCCAAAGCTCGCGGGTTTGTCCGCTGAATAGGCTTTCTGAACTCGCAGGGACTCAACTATCGCCGTAGGAAAAATGTCGAGCGGTATCACATTCCGTGTGAGATCCGGGGAAGGAATTGATGAACCATTCAGCGTTGAGCTCGAATATCTTTCTCCGAGTCCTCTAATATATACAAACTTGCCACCGACCAGAGATAAGCCCGCAACACGCCGTAGCGCCGATGCGACTGTCGAGTCTCCGGTTCTGCTGATCATTTCTGCACCGAGAGTGTCAGACACAACGGCATCATTCATACGTTCACTAACGAGCGCTTCCGCACCGCTCTTGAGCCTGGCCTGGACGATGACCTCTTCTATTTCCTGAGCTAGGGCGGTGCTATGGACGAAGTATGGCAACACTGTTGCCATACTGATTAACGTTAACCTTATACTGCTTTTCATTTTGCGCTCCTGTTATTCGAACCAGAGTGGCACATCTACTCCGTTTGCATCGACTGAACGCGCACCAGAGTGAATGCCATATGTCCAATTAGCGGTCCAGTCAGGTGCGCCGAGGCTCAATGCTCCAATAAACGCGCCACCGCTTTGAGGAGCTGCTGCAGTTGGTGATGCGCCGTCTACTATCATGGTGGCAAAGTCAACGGAGTAGATTGCCGGAGTTCCTTCGAGCAACACAAGTGCGGTATTAGCCGTTGCTGTCGGATCATCGTTAGCGAGCGTGGTTGCAAACTGATTGCCAGTCGCTGTTGCAAATGCCTCTACTGTCGTTGCATCGGGAAGGCTGCCACCGTTGGTTCTATCGGCGCACGAGAAGATGATCGAATCCAGATCCAAGTGACCGTCCTGAGCAGCTTGCTGAGAGCGATTGTCGATTCGAAGGCAATAGTTTTCAGCAGCTGCATCATCGTTACCGAAAGCTGCAATTACGATAGAGTCGCTAATCTTTGGGAAGATGCCTTCTCTAAGCCTCCATCCAGCACCGTTACCGTGGGTACCGCCTCCATTTGGTGAAATAATACAAGTCAGGTTCGAAATTGTCGGCCTACTATTGATGCCTTGAGAGATAACCGCTTCTACTTCGGTTGAGGTCAGGCTACTGAACGAGCCAATACCGTCTGATTCGATGCAGTGATTGCCGTCGTCTTCTGCTTGAATTACAAGTGCGTTAGTTATCGTGCCGGAATAGCCTTCATCAATATCAATGGCATCGTCACGTACATAAAGTGCAACGAAGTTGTTGAAATTAACTGCGCCACCGAACATTTCGATGCCGTCGTCAAAGGTAGAGTAAACCTCGAGGTTGTTGACTATCGTGTTGCTTCCGACGCCACCGAATGAGATGCCATTCAGCTCGTCACCGTTTGCAACCTGAGCGCCGGTGTGTTTTACCCGAACATATTCCATTCGACCGGAACTATCACTATTGTTGTCGCCGCCATACTGAGACTCATCCAACCCGGCTGCTCCCTCTGCATCAACGTGACAATCGGTTGTGGCGAGATCACCCCCAGCGACGGAGCCGGTGTAATCACACTTGTTGGTTACCCCAAATCCATTAATGACCATGCCTCCCCATTGCTGAACTGCATCAAACTCAAGAGTTGGGGTAGCTTCACGCGCACTTTCGATGTCGGAAACTGAAGTGAATGTAATGGGGCTGGTCTCTGTGCCAACAGCAAAAATCTGTGAACCGCGATTCACTATAAAAAAGTCGCTGTTTGCAGTAAAAGCAAGCGTCGCGCCCGCTTCTATCGTCAATACAGGACCATCACCACCTTCTACAATGCCAGCAGCAGCAAGCGCGGCATCTGTGTCATGCGTTTCACCGACGAAGAGACTTCCCTGAAATATGTGAACACCATCGTTGTCGAGGGCGGGAATTGTCATATCTACAGTCAGGTTGTTACCCGCATCCACGAATGACGGCGTGTAAGTGCAGTCAGTTCCATTAAACGCGGCTTCGATTGTCTGCCCGCCTGAATTGACATAAGAAGCACAGGGATTAACCGCCGTTGTTGTTCCCGTTGTCGTGGATGAGTTGTCGGTCGAGTTATCTACCGTTGACGGGGCAATATTAATATCGCCCCCGCCACAGCTCGAAATTAAACTAACCGCACCAAGAATGAGAGTGAGTGAAAAAAGTTGTGTGCGCATTGAGATGTTCCCTTGAAATAAGTCGCGCCATTTTCAAAGCAAGGTGTTAACACAATATTAAACTTCACTATCTGTAGTTTAAGTGTTCGTTAAAATCAGGTTAAGAATCTCTGTTATGCGGAGGAAGGAAATATTGCAAGCTGTAAAGATTTAAATGTATCAAGTTGATGATTGTTACGCTATGCGCCACGGGCACTTCGAATCACCCACAATTTGGAAAGCCCAAGAAGGACCCTCGCTTGTCAACTCGCTGTTTACTAAAGCTATAAACCAGGTGAAATTGGCGTCACGCAATACGAAGGGTATGTTCGAGCGGATCTGCCAGTGAAACTAAGATATGGAGGCTTTGTCGGGCATGGATAGTGGGTAGGATTAGTCCTTACCGCATCCTTACCGATCATTTTCCACCAAGTAGGCAAGCTGTAAGCCAATAAGAATGGTGGCCGGAGGTGGAATCGAACCACCGACACGGGGATTTTCAATCCCCTGCTCTACCGACTGAGCTATCCGGCCTCTGCACGACATATGTGGTGTATGTAGCACTGATCTTCGCTTCCCCCGTATCTTGTTGGAGTGTTGAGATAATCATCTCTGGGGTCAGCGAGGCCGCTATTAAACAGAAGGTTGCGGGCTTAGTCAAGAAGCGGTTTATCTCTTCTCTCGATCGGTCTGTTCGGCCTGCCTGTCCGGTACGATATATCCCTTGGCGTGTTGGGTTTAGACTCTTGCGAGAAAATTATCCCTCTGATTATTCGTGTATTTCCGGCTCTCTCCTACAGAGCCTACATGCATTTCTATTCGGGCCATGATACCTCTGAAATCCGAGACAAGTGTTGCTCAAACTTCCTATCGTCCTTATCAATATCTCGCAAGACGGCATGGGGAATATATATTCACTCGGCCCTCTCTAGTTCCTCAAGACGCGATTCCATCACCTCATTGAGTGAGGCGCTTGTTTCGGGATTTGCTCGAAGCAACGCCTGGAAGTCGTGCACACTCAGTACCATGAGCTCACATGGACTTATGCTTCTGACCGATGCTGTGCGTTTACACTCTTTTAACAAGGCTATTTCTCCAAAAAAATCACCTGCCCCCAATCTGATTGGTCCCGATGATAATTCGACTTCAACTTGGCCTATCGATATAAAATAGATGGCATCAGCGGGGTCACCTTCGTTAATGACGAGGAAGTCTGCAGGCACTCTTTTGAGCTCAAGTAAATCAGCAATCTCAAATATCTTAAGCGCGTCAAGAGAAGCAAAGAAAGGGACGCTGGCAACCATTCGCCAACTCGCAACAAATTCCCGCTTGCGGATCTCCTCAGCGAAACCCGTCGCCAAAATCCCCACAGGTAACGCGAAGATCCCGATGCCCAGTATCATGACGATAGATCCAAAGATCTTGCCCACAAGCGTTACAGGATAGATATCTCCGTATCCCACTGTCGTTAACGTTGCCAACCCCCACCACATAGCTGCAGGTATGCTGCCAAAAGCTTCTGGCTGTGCATCTTTTTCAAATAAATAAATAACACTCGAAGTCAGAATCAGGGTCATAAAGACAATCATGAGCGCTGCCAGCAATGCTCTTCGTTGTGTATAAAGTGTTGCTCCAAGCATATGCATGGCGGTTGAATAGCGCGTTAACTTTAATAACCTCAAAAGACGGAATACACGCATAAAGCGGAGATCTATGCCAATAAAGACGCTGAGGTAAAATGGCAAGATAGCAGCAATATCAATCAGCGCCATGGGTGTTAAAGCATATCGTAACCGGCCAGCAACAGGCGCACGAAAATTAGCGTTAGGACCATCGACAATTGTCCAAAGCCGCATCAAGTATTCAAGCGAAAAGATCGCAACAGAAAATAACTCAAAGGCAAAAAAGAAATCACTGTAAACCACAGAAATCTGATCGACTGTTTCCAAAATAACGGCGATGACATTTGTGACGATCAGTACAATCAGAAACCGGTCAAACCAAACTCCGATGCCATTATCAGGCTGAGTCGACTCGATAATTTCATATATCCGTGCCCTGAGATGTTTATGCTCTTGAGTCATTTATTGGTCACCTACATTTTTATAATTAGAGTAATTGAGGCTTATCTTTATCCTTCATTATCGCAATGATGGTTTAGCTTGCAATAAACATTTTTGGTGACGTTCAAGAGGCGTAAAAAGCAATCGAACTAGCGCTCTTACTCAAATAATAGCGGGTAATCGGATCATTTCAACATTGGTGCTTTGTAAATAGACCCTTGGTCCATCCTGATAATAACCCGAGGACGTCGCTGGTTGAACGATCTCACCTGTTCCGCCAGTACAGGTTGGATCAATGTTAGATTGGTCATACGTTGGATCATATTCCGTAAAAACTGGAGTCCTACCCGCAAAACTTATTCTATCAGCGGCATTGCAAGGTCAATAGCGCCCAGGATTCGTGGAATCAGCCGATGCCATTTTTAAAGAAGATGCAACGGCCGTGCTAGAAGGTGATAAGCGAGCAGATTTAGTTGTGCTGAGTGCTGATCTGCACTTGGCAGCTGATGATAGGATTGCGTATATCCCGCCTTTTCTGCTTCGATAAGGAGAAAGCCGCTGTCGAATTCAAAGGATTGGGTGTGCCACATCAGATATCACTTGCTCCGAGGTCGGGACTCTGTCAACTTAGCTTGCGTCCCACTTCAGATACCTAATTAGAGTTTTATTTTGACTACCTTAGAAATTGTATTGATCGCAGTTTGTTTGCTGTTGGCGCTAGTACTGGCGTTTAGCATCAAACATCTGGCCCATTATCGGTTGCGGCTTCGCCACGACGCGCTGGTATTTAAATGGCCAATTGCCCAGGCCAACCCTGAATATATTACCTCTCGTCTGGAAGAGGGACCTTATGGTGCGAAGCTAGAAGCGGAGATCAATATCATCCCCGCTTATCAGTCATACGCATCATTGAATGAGCTGGAAACTGTTGTGCTAGCTAACCTTGCCAAAGATAGCAGCCGGGTGTTCGAGTTGGGTACTGCATCCGGCCGCACCACTTATATCATGGCAAGTAATATGAAACCTGATGGTCACGTAACCACCATCACGCTCAGTCGTGAACAGGCACTTGCTTACGCGGCTGAAGGCAGCGATGCGTCAACAGATAACGAGCATGCGATTGAAGAGTCTCGCTTTGAAACGTTTTTATATAGCGGTACGCCAATGGAGCGCCGAATCACGCAATTGTTTGGTGATAGCAAACAGTTTGATGCGAGTGGCCATGAAGATGCTTTTGATTTGATTTTTGTCGATGGCTCTCACGCTTATTCTTACGTAAAGCATGATTCGCTGATGTGCCGAAGTATGTTGGCGCCAGGGGGCGTGATGGTCTGGCACGATTATCGAGGCAAACGTGAAGTCCCCGGAGTTTACCAGTGCCTTAATGAACTCCATGCTGAAGGTTGGGACATGCGTCATATTCGTGGCACCAGTTTTGTGGTGTGGCGTAAAAAAGCATAAACAAGCTTCGAGTGGTAAGCGTTTTGGATTTTTTGCCTTGCGCTAGTGACCACGCTTATGAATATCATTTGATATTGTTGACCGCTTATACTACGTGCAGGCGATCTGTCATTCAAACGTGATTGTTGCAGATCGCCATTCTTATCTTTTTCGGGTTTTTCGCGTTTAAATGTCAGAGTGACAAGTTTCAACCGCCGCTGTAACGCCCGTCGCATAGAAACTTGGAACAGTCGTTGCGCACAACATATACTGGAATGCATCGTTTACAACAAAGGCTTTATTAGTGACCCAACAACTGACCTTAGAAAAAATTCAAATCCGCACTGCGTCGGTCCCGCTTAATCGTCCTATTGTTGCGAAGGTTGGCCAGCTAAAAGATTGGCCACTGATCTTGATCGACATTTATACCAAAGAAGGTGTTGTCGGCCGCAGCTATTTAGAGCCTTACCGGCAGCGCTCGGTTGCCGCGATCGTTCACTCGATCCAAGACCTTGCCGACATGTTTAAAGGCAAACCACTAGCCCCCCTTGATGTTTATGCTGAGAGCATGCGCTCATTGCATCTTGTAGGCCGCGAAGGGATAACGCTTATTGCGCTTGCGGGCATCGATATGGCCATATGGGATGCGTTAGCGAAAGCGGCGAATAAGCCGCTCGCTACTTTGCTCGGCGGCAGCCCTGGTCCGATACGCGCTTACAATACGAATGGGCTTTGGCTGAAACCTCTTGATGAACTTGCTGACGAAGCTGCTGCGTTAGTTGAGGAAGGTAATTATAGCGCGGTGAAAATGCGGCTTGGCCGCGAAACAATTCAACAGGATGCACAGGCGATCGCAATCGTGCGCGAGGCCGTTGGGGATGAGGTGCATATCATGTCTGATTTTAATCAGGGCATGGCGTTTGGTGAAGCCTTGTTACGACTGCATGCGCTTGATGATCACGGCTTGTACTGGTTCGAAGAGCCCATCGTCTATGACAACATCGAGGCTTACGCACAGATCACTCGTGAAATTAAGACGCCAATCCAAATTGGCGAGAACATCTATGGGCCGCGCGAGTTCTACAAAGCGGTTGTGGCGCATGCTGCTGACCTGTATATGCCTGATCTGATGCGAATAGGCGGCGTTACCGGTTGGATGCGCTCGGCATCAATCGCAGGCGCAGCGGGCTTACCCTTATCAAGTCATCTCTATCCCGAAGTCTCTGCGCACTTGATGCGTGCCAGCGAATCGGCAGACTGGATTGAGTCCTGCGATTGGGCCTTGCCTTTGATCGCCGAGCCCTTCGAAATTATAGATGGCAACATCATTGTGCCGGACCGTCCGGGTAGCGGCCTCGACTGGGACGAAGATGCGGTCAAGCATTACGCTATTTAAGTCGGCGTTTGCGGAGCGCAACAATAATTGGTTTTGCTGTTTATAGATGGGTGACGAAATAAAAGGTCAGATCGGTGAGTATCGATGGTAGAAATCTTTGATGAATGAAAAAACGATCGGTAAAAAATACATTATTGGTGATGAGCGACTCGGCTTTGTCTGCGATAGCCTTGGCGCGAAAATCCTCGCTTTTTATAAAGCTGGTAGGAGTTGTCTCTTCTACACAGAAGATGACATTGCCCATAGCGGTATACCTTTGTGCTTTCCAAGCTTTGGTCCCTTAGATAACGATCAGTTTCTTTGGCAGGGTGAAACCTACGAAATGAAGCAGCATGGCTTTGCTCGCGATAATGACTTTGAATTTTTGAGTCAAGATGA
>CAXRCG010000306.1:0-20299 GCA_964228885.1 Pseudomonadales bacterium
AGACCCTGATCTGCCGCCATGCGCTCTATAAAAGCCCATACTGCAGAAAGTGCGGCAAAATACACCATCAAAGCAAACAGCCCAGCCACTATTTGTTGCAGGTGCGGTGGGTCGGTGATGGTTGTAGTATTGCTAGACGACTTTTCCCGAGGGCTGTTTTCAATACCACCAAGAACAAAGAGACCTATACCTAGCACGATGCTCAGCGCTAGCATCAGGCCACTAAAGCCCCATGTGGGAATGACCCATTGAGGCAATATGAACAGCAGGACCGCGGCAAATAATTGCTGGGCCACTAGCAAGATTCCGAAGTTGCCATCAGCATTGTCAGTCTGGCCTACAATTAAAACAGCTAGGCCGAACAATACACCCGCACCTGCACCGGCCAAGGCCATAAGCAGCCCCATAGCAACAGGGCTCAGTGTTAGAGCAGCGGCAAGCAAGCTAAGGGACAAAAGAATATAAGACCCCTTGGCCAACGTCTTGTGGTTTATCCGCTGCACCATCCCAAAGCTGACGACACAAGCACAGAGGTAGCCGCCAAAATAGCTACTCGCCAATAGTCCAGCCTGCTTCTCACTCAAATTCAATGTATCCATCGTCGAACCGATAATAACTGGGAGTAATAAAAATATAGCTGCTCCAGCCGCGGCCATCACCGACGCGGAAACGACAGCACCGGAGACTCTTCTATTCATCGTAATTTCGGTCATTTAAAGTCCGGGCGCCATACCGCCAGCTACGGGCAAAGCCTGGCCTGTAATATAGGAAGCGCCGTCACCAGCTAAAAAAACCACTGTATCACCGATAGCCTCTGGGCTGGCAGAATACCCTAGAGGAATCGATGCATTTTCAATGTCCTGTGCCTCTTGAATAGATACGCCGTTGCTCTCGGCGATAGACTGAAGGGTAAGCTCATGCATCTGTGTCACCACAGACCCAGGGCAAACGGCATTAACACGGATATTGTCGGCAGCATATTGTAAAGCTAACTGTTTACTTAAGCCGACTAAAGCAAACTTTGAAGCCGTATAGTTAGCTGGGATGCCAGTTATAGCTCCTAATCCAGCCAGTGAGGCAATATTAATTATCGAACCCGAACCCTGTTGTTTGAAAAAAGGCAGAACGGTTTGACAGCCAGTCACCGCACCCATCAAGTTCACTTGATTGCTCAGGTACCAATCTGAATCCGTGATGGCTAAAAAGTCTTCATCTCCAGCTGCGACACCCGCATTGTTAACAAGAACGTCGAGCTTTTTATAGTGCTGCAACACAAAATCAAGGGCTTGTCTAAATGACTCTTTGTCACTGACATCACACAGCGTGGCAGCAGCTTCACCGCCGAGGTCTTGCAAATCGGTGACGCCGTCTTTCAGTAATTGCATATCGGCAACATCACTAATAATGACAGTTGCACCTGCTTTAATTAACTGGCGAGCAATGCCATGGCCTATACCTTTGCGATGACCTGCACCAGTGATTAGTGCAACCTTACCCATAAGATTGGCCATAGTTTCCGTAATCCTATTGTGCGTTTTTTTTATTCATTATATCTACCGCTGTCAGCAGCCACTTGGGGGCGTCGGCCTCTGCGCCAACGCCGCCATAAGTTAAAAGGCCTTCTTTGGTATATTTCCCATCGCAAATGTCTCCGCTGACATCCTCAAGATCTTGCAAGAAGGACGCAAGATACTCTTCTTCCATAACATCTAATGTCAAGTGAGCCGCTGGGGGGGTCGTCACGCCCAGTAACTTCCATCCTCGTGCTTCCATGCCACCAACTAATAGTTGAATGTCAAAGTCGTCTGAGGCAATCATTAGCAGTGGGCCATCGGTTGGCCATGTTTTTAACCCTGGCGTTGAGGCGCATTTCTCAATAATCGAGTGTTTGACATGGAGTATACGTTTAGCATTATTTAGGTAGCCTTCCTCACCCCAATAATGCATTAAAGACCATATACCAGCCACCGGCCCAAGGGTTCTGGATCCCACAAAACCTTGCGAAAGATAGAGCCCGCAGGCCCACGCATCAATAGGCATATAGTGATAGCTCATCTCTTCTTGCGAGCGCCACAGCACAGTCGAGCAGGGTTTTGGCGCATAGCCATATTTATGTAAATCGGCAGATATAGAGCGAACCCCTGGCACTGAAAAATCATAGCTGGGCACATCAACGCCCAGTTGCTTAAAGAAGGGCAAAATATAACCGCCAACGCAGGCGTCGACGTGTAACCAAAGGTCTTTCTCGATAGCGATTTCGCCCATATGGGAGATAGGGTCTACAGTGCCATAGGGCCAGTTTGGAGCTGAGCCAACAATACCGATAGTATTGGGGCCGATGGCCTCTTCGAGCGCGCGCGTATCACAGGACAGGTCCAAAGCCTGGGGTACAGTGACCACTTTGATATCAAGATATTGGCAAGTTTTGTGCACGGTGGAATGTGTGGAGTAAGGCGCTACTACCTCTGGCTGGGTAATTTCTGGTTTGACCTCTCTTGCCCATTTACGCATGGCATGGAACGCATTGAAATTTGACTCTGTGCCGCCACTGGTCAAATTTGCGCCGCTCCCAGGCCCACCGTTCATAAGGTCAATACAGATATCCAGAACCTCATTTTCCATTTTTGCCGCAGCAGCCTCTTGGAAAGTAAACAGACCATTCCACTCCAGAAATTGCCCGTAGGCTTCATGGGTTAATTTCTCCATTTCTTCATGGCCCTGGAATGTAGTGCTTGCCAGCTTGCCACGTTGACCCGGCGTCATTTGCGATCGCAGGGCTTTAACCTGATCCATCACAGATTCATAAGAATCGCCCTGTTTAGGTAATTTATAGATATCGTTAGACATGCCAGTACTCATTGTTGTTCTGCAGATAACAGCGCGATACTTTGATCGAGCGCTGCCAACAATTTGTTAATATCTTCAGAACTGAAGGTTAATGGTGGTGATATCACAACAACACTACCAATAGGACGAACGATAACGCCGAGACCTAAGCACAACTCATAAATTTTATGAGCGCCGAGCAGTGGCTCCCTAGTCTGCTTATCCTTGACTAGCTCAATACCGAGCATAAAGCCCAGCCCTCGAACATCACCAACAATATCGTAGCGTCGTAATTTTTCCGCTTCCTGCTGGAGCACAGGTCCCAGCTTTTTGACGTTATACAAAATGTCTTCTGTTTCAAGTATTTCAATATTTTTAAGCGCGGCCGCACATGCGACCGCATGCCCTGTATAAGTGAAGCCCATCGAGAAGACGCCGCCTTCAACCTGCGGTTGGCTAATGACATCATATATTTCACTTGAGAAGATAGCGGCTCCTAGAGGGATGTAACCCGAATTAATGCCCTTAGCCACAACTAGCACGTCTGGTACGAAGCCAAAAACAGATTCGCAAGTGAACCACTCGCCAAGGCGGCCAAAAGCCGTTACGACTTCATCGACAACCATCAAAATATCATATTTTTTTAACATACTTGCGACAGCAGCGTGGTACCCAGTTGGCGCCACCAGAACACCTCCTGCCCCCATAATCGGCTCGACAATAAACGCCGCCACATTGTCGGCACCTAATTGCACGATATGGTTTTCGAGCTCATTACACAGAAATTGGCTGTATTCAGCCTCAGACAGGCTTTCAGCGCCGATGGGACGTCGGTACATATCCGCTGCGGATACATGACTTATCCAATCATTACCGACTGCATCAAAACTGTGCTTTGTAGCCTGAATGCCAGTGAGGTTTGCCGCGACATAGGTACTACCGTGATACCCATTATTGCGCGATATAACATGCTTTTTGTTAGGCTTTCCCCTCAGGTTATTGTAGTAGTGAATCACCCTGATCGCGGAATCGTTGGCCGTTGAACCACCACAGGTAAAATAGACATGATTTAACGAACCCGGTGTTAACTGCACCATTTTTTCCGCGAGCACAGCAGCAGGCTCATTAGTGGTGTGGCCAAAAGGGTTGTAGTACTGCATTTTGGCGACTTGACGAGCAATCGCTTCAGCCATATCAACACGACCATGGCCAATATTTGTGCACCAAAGACCAGCAATGCCATCTAAATATTCATTTCCCTCTATATCAGTAACGTAACAACCCGCAGAGCTACTAATTACATGGCTTCCCTCGTCCTGAAAGGTGGCAAAGTCGGTATAGGGATGGATAACATGTGCTCGGTCTTTCCGCCAAATTTCCGACCCTGTGGGGCGACCTATGTCTAAATTGGGTGTGTTTGTATAGTTCATTTACGAGTTTCTCTAATGTTTTAGCTGGCTAATAGAAACACGCTATTACTCGTTAACACAGCCCCCATTGTGGGTACTGAATTGGCTTCTTGAAGTATGCAGCCAATACAGCTTTAATAACTCCCAAGATTGGCCTTAAGAGACGGTCATGTCACAGAAGCTACTACTATCCGATGAATGGTATCAGTCATTAGCCGATATTATTAAAGAAATCGGTTCGGATGATTTTTGCTCTAGCTTTGCCAACGTCTGCGAGGGCTTAACCGGATATGATAGTACGGTTGTTGTCGCCTTCGTGCGTGATGAAAAACCAGTGTTAGTGTTTAGCAATCTCAGTCCTCTAGATGAGTCGCCTACCCTTGGGCCCTATTTTGATGGAGCCTATTTATTAGACCCTTTTTATGATCTTTATAAATGCGGCGCTGAAGATGGCGTTTACAGACTTAGTGAAGTGACCCCAGATTCGTTTGCCAACACAGAGTATTATCGTAGCTATTTTAAAAACACTCGCATAATCGATGAAACAGCCATCCTAGCAAGAATATCAGACCATCTGCACATCGGACTAACGTTTGGATTGAGAGATGGAAGTGCTCCACGGGAGTTTAAAATCCGAGAATTACGAAAATTATTTCCAGTACTTTTGTCTGCATTTAAACAGCATTGGTCTCGGGAAAACCAACTAGCACCATTACTGGCTGCGGGAGATACTAATGGTCAATTTGGAAGTACTTTAGATGCAGCGTTTAATAATTTTGGCAGTGAATATCTGACTAAACGAGAATGTGAAATTGTTAAATTAATCCTTAAGGGGTATGCCAGCAAATCGATTGCTGGACTGTTGGATATTAGTGTTGATACGGTGAAAGTTCATCGCAAACGCTTTCATACTAAGTTAGAAATATCCTCGCAAGCAGAATTGTTTTCGCTATTCCTTGAGGCCATTTCTATGGTGCCGTTGGACGATAGTAGGGATCCCCTGTATTACTACTACTCGAGCCAACAGGTCATGTAAATACCATTTTTGTTGACGTAACCAATACTAGGTATTTAGTTTATTTCGCATATTCCCTATTTTGATAAATCCCTTGTTGAAGTACCAGTGAGCCATGTCCAATTTTGATATAAAAAAATACACAAAAGCCCCTTTAATGATGTCGTCTTCAATTAATTTTGAGGGTTACAGTTGCAAGGAGGTTTTTGAAATCATGGGCGATCCAGACAAAATACCGGAATGGTACTTGCTCGCTAAAGAAGTCAAAATCCATCAGGCTGTTGATGGAGAAGAGCCAAACTTTAATGTTGAGTTTACGTTCTTCGGCGATGTATTTGAGGAAATCTTGTTTTGGGATGCACCCAACCGCTACGTTTATCAAGCAACAGGCAAAGACTTTCCAATTACAGACTATGTGTCGGAAATATGCGTTGAAAGTCAGGGTGAAAAAATAGGCAAAATGACCTGGAATATCTACTACTCAAAGATTGCTGGCGATCATTTTCAAAAAATACTCCCGGTGATACTGCCGAGTATAAATAAGAAGAGCATGGAGAATTTAGCGCCGTTGATTGGCGGGACGACTATTTCGATCACGAGCTAATCGAGCATAGTTAATCATCACTAGCGAACGACATAGAATCCAACCTCGATTCCCGCCGCCGTCATTCTGATATGCGCTTTCCATTTACGTAGGCATCTTTGACCATCAACAGACCATCTTCTGAATAAATCTCCAAGGCACCATTGAGTTCTGCATTCTTGAAAAACCCTCTACTCCGTAACTGGCCATTTTCGTGATACATCTCCCAAGTGCCATCAGGTTTACCATCTTTATAGGATTCTTTCTTTTTTATCTGACCGTCTGCGTAATAAAACTCCCAAGGTCCATCTTCAAATCCATCTTTGTAGAATTCTTTCCGCTCTAACTGACCATTTGCATAGTAAGTCTCCCGAGACCCATTTAGCGCGCCATCTTGATAAATTTCCAGCTTTTCTAACTGACCATTTTCGTGAAAATCGATTACCCTTCCCGTAAAAGGCGTCTGAGAATTCGCCTGATAAGAAAGCCCGTTTCTTTCGAAGAGCTGATCGGAGGACAGTTCTTTCGTACAAGAGCAGACAAGCAATGCACAAAGCACCACGACTAACTTTTTCATTTAATTATCCAATAGGTGAATCGAAATATGCGCGCTAAGTGCACTCATTAATCTAGAGACGAAAGAAGGCCGTAAAACTTTTTAATCACTCTGGCGTTTGATTTATTTCACTGGTGCCGCTTAAGTTCGAGGAATACATCAATAGGCGACTTATGACTTTTCCACCCTACTCAAACCCATAACGCTCAGTCGTCACCGTGGCTTGCGCCGCCGGCGAATACCTCGGCCCGGCGATCGCCTCCGGCTGGAACGCCGCATTCAACGCCTCAAGCACCTGCTCAGGAATCTCCACGCCAGCGGCACCAAAGTTGTCTTCCAGATGCTGTAGCTTTGTTGTTCCTGGAATCGGCACACAGTCTTGGTCCTGCGCTAGCGTCCAGGCCAACGCCAACTGCGCGACCGTGCAGCCAATTGCTTGCGCGTGCTCGAGCGCCAGCTCCAGCAAACCTAAATTGGCCGAATGATGCGGCTCGGAAAATCGCGGGAACGTTTTACGTAAATCACTTTCATGATAACCATTTGGATCGAGCGGCTCATCTGCCAGATAACCCCGCCCTACTGGCGAGAACGGCACAAACGTTACGCCCAGTTCCCGGCATGCATCTAATACGGCAATTTCTGGATTACGGGTCATCAACGAGTATTCTGACTGCATGGCGGATATCGGGTGTTCCGCATGTGCTCGACGCAAGGTATCGGCTGACATTTCAGAAAGCCCAATCATGCGAATCTTTCCATCGGCAACTAGCGACGCCAGCGCACCAACTGATTCCTCAATCGCCACATTGGGGTCGGGCCGATGCATGTAGTACAAATCTATCACGTCCGTTTGCAGGCGCGTCAAACTCGCTTCACAGGCCGCTTTAATCGTTTCTGGCCGGCCATCTAAAAAGCGCTTTCCGTCTTTAAAGCCCATCACACACTTGCTGGCTAACACAAATTCATCTCGGCGGTGGCCAATCGCCTCGCCAATCAGCTTTTCATTGTTACCCATACCATAGATGGTGGCTGTATCTAAAAAGTTATAGCCAATGTCCAACGCACGCTGCAGAAACTTAACGGCTTCTTCGTGCGGCTGCGCTGGCCCATAAGCGTGGCTTAAATTCATACAACCCAAGCCCACTGGGTGAACTTGAAATGATCCTATCTTACGCGTTGCTATTGCCATAACAGGGTGCTGTCCTTGTGTCCGTTGCGAAATTCAATTTGTCGTAATATGAAGCCTAAGAGTAAACAGATTAGTCCCCTCTCTGCAATCTACACTGCGGCATTTTGAAGTGGTGATCCTTTAGATGATCAATGACTGCGAGGAGTTTATCTTATCGCTTACAGGTTGTTGAGTTGGTCGCCAAGAAGATTGATCGGCCGAGCAGTGGAATTTTGACCTGTTAATTCAGTCGCGTTTCAAAACTAAACGGCAGTCGCCGCGTGAAGCGGTCTGAACGACCAGCACACAATACTCACCCTTCTAATTTTTGACCGAAAATTTTAAGGACCTCGCCGACCGCCTAGACTGAAACGGCTTGACGAGACCCAAAGTTTTCCTTGCCTACTTAATTAGCAGCCGGCATCCAACGCTTGACTTCACGAAACATGTTGGTCGCTTCCAACGTTCTGATGTCACCTACAGCACCGAGATAGTCAGCCATCGCCGCTGAGGTTTGCACTGCCATCACGCTGCTAACCAAAGCCCCCGTCGACTCAGCGACGAAGGTCACAAAGTGCGTACCTTTTACGTTGCCGGACGCGATACTCTGGCCCAAGTAAATATTACCCGGAAACGCCTTTATTTCGTCAGATTCGAGCAGTTTTTCAAACGCCGCGACATATCCCGCTGGGTCTTTGACTGTCATGCTATAAACTATGCTGACCGGATTAGTCATGTTGGAAGGGTCTTTTTTCACCTTCGCCATCAAGATGGCGAACATATTTTCCCATTCCAACGTTGAAATTTTTCTGATACTTTTCTGAAACACAGCCCAGTCTTTCGAACGCGCATTAATCGCGAAGCTCTGATCTATCGAGTCGGTGTTAGGATAGAAAACACTTACTTGGTGCGTGGATGTATAGTCGCCATTAACAATATTTTGAACCAATACAGGCATCGCAGGAGACTGCTGACCCGCTTCGGAGGCTCTATACTTGTCCATAGCGGAGACAAACGCGGCCGGATCAGATACGACAAAGCCATAGCCTTGCCCATAAAAGAGCGGCGCCGCATAGGTTGTTATGCTTAAGCCGAGAAAAGTTAAAAGCGAGACAAATTTTACCAGTAGTTTCATCGAACAATTCCTTAATGAGTGAACAATAAGCCTAAAAATTTTTTTCGGACTACACAAGATTTGTTCGATATTGAACATGCAAGTGATGCTCAAAAATCATCATGCCTCGGACACTATTAATAACCGTAGACGATTCCAGACAATCACAACCGCTATTTTTAAGGGTGCACGCAGAAGCAGTTCGAGAAACCCATACCGTGAATAAAACCGGAGAACAACGCCATAAATTAGATGCGCCGCCTTTGTGATTGTTCATGGGTTTTCTTGTTAAGCATCAATTAAGCTGCGAGCCCAGCGGCAGCTCGCTTGAATTTTTGATCTCCGTAACCGCGATATGTGAATGAACTTCTCCAATATGCGACAGCTTGGTCAGCCGTTCGCGCACAAACATTTCATAGTGCCGGATGTCTTTGACCACTATCTTCAACATGTAATCCCAAATACCTGCCATCGTGTAACACTCAAGCACTTCGGGTAGCACTCTTACCTCCCGCTCAAAGTCTTCCAGATTGTCTCGTCCTTGGGCGGTCAAATTCACGGTGGCAAATACGACGACTTCCAATCCCAACTTTTCGCGATTGAGCAGCGTTACTTTCCTGTCGATCAGACCCTGTTCTTCGAGTTTGTTGATACGTCGCCAGCAGGGTGATTGCGACATATTGATGCGATCGGCGATCTGCTGTGTCGTCATATTTGCGTCCTGCTGAAGCAGCTCAAGAATCTGGGCGTCTATTTTGTCCATCTGTAATCATTATTTTGCCATTAATTAGATATATTATACCCTAAAGTGAAATAATAGGGGCTATAAAGCATAATAATATCACTTATATTTGGGTAAATTTGGTTTCCACATTCCCTCACCAAGGAGACCTCATGTCCACCCGTCTGCGCACTGTTTCTCTGGATGACAAATATGCCCTTGATACAACTCGGGCATACATGACCGGCGTCGAAGCACTGGTTCGCCTTCCTATGCTCCAGCATCAGCGGGACCTCGAACGGGGTTTGAACACCGCTGGATTCATTTCCGGATATCGGGGTTCTCCGCTCGGGACTGTTGATCAGGCGATGTGGAAAGCAAAGTCGTTTCTCGACAAACACAACATTCACTTTCAGCCGGGTGTCAATGAAGACCTCGCCGCCACCGCCGTTTGGGGCAGCCAACAGGTTAACTTTTCTGAGGGCGCAAAATACGACGGCGTATTTGGCATGTGGTATGGCAAGGGTCCAGGTGTTGATCGCAGCATGGACGTGATTAAACATGCTAATGCAGCCGGCACATCAAAGTTTGGCGGCGTGCTCGCTGTGGCCGGCGATGATCACGCGGCTAAGTCATCGTCGCTGCCACATCAGTCCGAGCACATGTTTATCGGCGCCTCTATGCCGGTGCTTAATCCCGCAAATGTGCAAGAGGTTCTAGACCTTGGTGTTTTTGGCTGGGAGCTGTCTCGTTACTGTGGTACCTGGGTGGCGTTGAAAGCCATTACCGAAAATATGGACTCGGCCATTTCCGCAGAGATAAATCCAGAACGCGTCAATATCGTGATTCCGGATCAATTTATCCTACCTGAAGACGGGGTCCATGCCAGATGGCCCGATGTTGCTATTGAACAGGAACGACGCCTCAACAAGTACAAGATTTACGCGGCGCGGGAATTTGCCCGGGTTAACAAATTAAACCGGGTAGTGCTTGATTCCGATCGACCAAGACTCGGCATTATCACCACGGGCAAAGCGTATCTGGATGTCATGCAGGCACTTGAAGACCTCGGCATAGACGAGAGAAAAGCAGGCAAGATTGGCTTGCGGGTTTTTAAGGTTGGTATGAGTTGGCCACTGGATCCATTTTCTACTCACGAGTTTGCTGAGGGGCTTGAGGAGATTCTGGTCGTTGAGGAAAAACGATCGATTATTGAAGACCAACTTACCGGCCAGTTGTACAACTGGCCGGTCGATCGCAGACCCGGTGTGTTTGGTGAGTTCGATGAGACAGGTCGCGATCTTTTACCGAATCTTTCTGAGCTCACGCCCGCCATGGTGGCTCGCGCGATCAGCGCGCGGATCGCCCGGTTCTATCAAGATGACTTGATTGAACAACGCCTGAAGTTCTACGCAAAAAAGGAAATGCTACTCTCTAGTCCACGCGACAGCATTCAAAGAACACCACATTACTGTTCAGGTTGCCCGCACAGTACCTCAACGCGTATTCCCGAGGGTAGCCGCGCGCTCGGCGGCATTGGTTGCCATTACATGGGCACGTGGGAGGTTGGTGACCGAAAAGCAGAGACCTTCACGCAAATGGGTGGCGAGGGTGTTAACTGGGTTGGCCAGGCCCCGTTCACGACAACAAAACACGTGTTCCAGAACCTTGGAGACGGCACGTACTTTCACTCAGGGTTGCTCGCGATCAGACAGGCTATCGCAGCCGGTGTAAACATCACCTACAAGATTCTGTATAACGATGCCGTCGCTATGACAGGCGGCCAGCCAGTGGATGGCGCGCTTTCTGTTGAGCAGATGATACTTCAGCTAAAAGGTGAAGGGGTTAATCGTATTGCCTTGGTCAGCGATGAACCCAAAAGACATCAAGGTGTCACGCGCGTTGCTGGCCTCACTATCGATCATCGCGATGATCTGATCGTGATTGAAGAGGCACTACGTGACACAAAAGGCACGACTGTCCTGATCTATGAACAAACCTGCGCCGCGGAAAAACGCCGGCGCCGAAAAAAGGGATTGATGGAAGATCCAAACGTTCGGGTGCTGATTAATCCGGCAGTCTGCGAAGGTTGCGGTGATTGCGGCGTTCAGTCCAACTGCCTTTCGGTGATTCCATCTGAAACTGAACTCGGCCGAAAGCGGCAAATTGATCAGAGCGCCTGCAACAAGGATTACAGTTGTGTGAAAGGGTTCTGTCCGTCTTTTGTCACTGTCACCGGTGGCACGTTAAAGAAACGTCGGGCAGCAGAGGACGATTCGAGCTGGCAGGCTTTGCCGGAACCGGTTGTCGCAGATGTAACGCAACAACCCTGGAACATCGTAGTGACTGGCGTTGGCGGTACCGGCGTGCTGACGATTGCCGCGGTAGTTGCCATGGCGGCACATATCGAAGGCAAAGGCTGCGCAACGATGAACCAGACAGGGCTCGCTCAGAAATTTGGCGCAGTGGTCAGTCATGTTCGCGTCGGTGAAAGCCAATCTGCGATTAACGCGGTACGCATTCCGGCAGGGGACGCAGACCTACTCTTGGGTTGCGACCTGATTGTTGCAGCCGGGGATGAGGCGATCGCCAAGGTTAACGTGCAGCGCTCTTATGCAGTGGTTAATGACTTCTCTTCCACAACCGCGGAGTTTATTTCCGATCCGGACGCTCAGATACCAAGTGAATCAATGAAAGCCTTGATTGAATCAGAAGTCGGTGAGGGCAAAGTCAGCTTTATTGAAGCCACACATCTGGCGACGGGTCTGCTGGGGGATTCAATTGCGAGCAACATGTTCCTGCTGGGCTTCGCCATGCAACGAGGATTGGTACCGGTATCACGCGAAGCATTGGAAGCAGCGATTCGTTTGAATGGGGTTTCCGTCGACTTCAATTTGAAAGCGCTTATGTGGGGCAGAAGAGCAGCACTTAAGCTTGAATCCGTTGAGGCCGCGGCCGGGAAACGCCAGGTATTTGAACCGCTGACTGATCTGGATGACATTGTCGCGGACCGCATGAAACGGCTTACCGATTATCAGTCTTCGGCTTATGCCGCTGAGTACGAACAGGTCATCGACGAAATCAGGGCTGCCGAGCAGGCGATCTCAGAAGATACAGATCTGGCCTATACAAAAGCGGCGGCTCGGTCATTGTTTAAGCTCATGGCCTACAAAGATGAGTATGAGGTCGCTCGGCTCTACTCGAACGGTGACTTTAAGCAGTATTTGCAGCAGACCTTCGAAGGCACCGTTGCGCTGAACTTTCATCTGGCGCCACCGGTGCTCAGTCCACGAGACCCGACCACAGGCGCGCCGAGAAAGAGGCGCTTCCCTGAATTAACCGCCTATCTGTTTCGCTTACTTGCGCCTTTTAAGTGCCTGCGCGGTACCCGACTGGATCCCTTTGGCATGACGCAAGAACGGATTGAGGAAAGGCAAACACTGAAAAATTATCGCGCGCTATTTTTAAAACTCGCATCGGAACTGGACAAATACAATGTCCAAACAGCCGTTCAGATCGCAGAGTTACCGATGCAGATTCGCGGCTACGGTCATATCAAAGCTGACAACCTGATCAAAACTGAAGCGCGTAAAGCCACCCTATTAAGACAGTTCCGCGGTGAACTGGTCCCACTGGCAACCGCAATAGACGTTGCTGCCTAAAACGCTGGAGTATCAAAAAGATGAACCCTATGGATATTCGACACCATCCTGACTTTGATCAACATGAAGCGGTTGAAGTGATTCAGGATGAAAACCTGACCGCCATGATTGCGGTACACAACAGCAATCTAGGACCTGCGGTTGGCGGATGCAGAATGCACCCCTATACTGTACCCGGAGATGCCGTGACTGACGTGCTGAGACTGTCCCGCGGCATGACGTACAAGTCTGCACTCGCAGGACTGCCGTTAGGTGGCGGCAAGTCGGTCATTATTGGTGATCCAAAAGTGGCGAAGACTAAGAAGCTTCTGCACGCGATGGCTGACTTTGTTAATTCACTAGAAGGCAGGTATATCGCAGCTGAAGACTCTGGTACGTCGGTGTCTGATATCGCGACGATGGGTGAGCGCACAACATTCGTATCCGGCGTTATGAAAGATGATCAATTTGGCGGCGATCCATCCCCACTGACGGCTTATGGTGTTTTTGTTGGTCTTCGTGAGGCGGTTTATCACCGTCTTCATCGCAATCTGGCGACCGTTCGGGTTGCTGTCCAAGGGGTCGGCAATGTGGGTATCCACCTGACGAAAATGTTGCTGCAGTCAGGCGCGCAGGTGATTGTCGCCGATGTGAATACTAACAATGTTGCAAACGCCAAAGCGTTAGGCGCCGAGGTGATGTCGCCGATGGACATTCATAAGGCCGATGTGGACGTGTTTGCACCCTGCGCACTGGGTGGCGCCGTTAACGGCTCAACCATTCATGAAATCAAGGCAGACATTATCGCCGGTGCAGCAAACAACCAGTTGGCGAGTGCTGAGATAGGTCAGCAGCTATATGACAAAGGAATACTCTATGCGCCCGATTACGTGATCAACGCCGGTGGCATCATCGATATTTTTTACCAGCAATGCGGCGATCGAAATCACGACAAGATTGCCGATCATATTGATCGCATCGGCACAACACTTCACAAAATCTTCCAAGCATCTAATCAAACTGCGTTGCCAACCAACAAGATTGCAGACGAGCTTGCAGAGTCGGTATTTCGCAGGCAAGCGCAACAGGCGTCAGCATGAGGTCGTGTTTGACTATTGTCGGTAACGCGCGCCAACACGTGCCTTGCCAAGCAAATTCAGGAGCCGGACTGTCCAAAGGGCGACCCGTCGATCATTGAACTTTAAAAACCTGATGACTTCGTCTTGCCGCCTCGGTGCACCTGCGCTACATTGGTCCAACAATTCCATCAACTATTTTCGAGGCTTTATTATGGCTTTTATGGTTATGCGACAACTGACTATCGTGCTTCTGGGGTTTTATGCTTCTGTTACATTGGCTGATCACCATGAAGCGAGTGATAACGAAGATCACACTTCTGCGGCTTGGCAAATTAAAGCTTATAGCACCGCGGCACCTGACTTTATCGGTAACTTTGCCACAGTGATTGGCAGTGATGGCTCTGTGCTGCGCGAAGGCAGCAACGGCTGGATATGTCAGTCGGCAAATCCGCGCCCGGTGCCAAAAACAGGATGGGGCTCTCCGCATGAAGCCATGGCCGCTTGCCATGACGGCGAGGGTATGAAGTGGATGATGGGCTATATGGCCGGCAAGTCACCCGTGATGGAGCGAGATACCTTTATGTGGATGCTTCATGGCGACATGGGCGAGGACAACACCAAAGCAGGCGTGCTCAACAAGGCAGACGCGGCGCCGGGTCAATGGATTGAGTCAGGCCCTCATTTGATGCTGATGCCCAAAGACCCAGCAAGTCTCATCAATTACCCAACCAGTTTCAAAACGGGAGCGCCGTATGTCATGTTTGCGAATACGCCCTACGCGCATTTGATGATTCCTGTTTCAGATTATTATAAGTACCAACCTGAATCAGCGCCTAAGTAACCTACCTCTGAGATTAGTTGCTGCGGCCGCGACTGCTTTCGTCCAGCACTGCATCGAGGTGTGAAACATTAGACGGGGTATTGTTAGGGGTATATCGAGCTCACTAATCATTTATGAACTCGATTATACCCCTACGTCTTTACTAATTGCGCGCCGCAAACCAACACGCTTAGCACATCACCTTATCGCCGTTGGGTTAATCAGCATTTGCACAGCCCCTTTCACCTTGGCCTGCCCCAAAACAAAGAGAAACTCAAAGGCTTCATCCCGAACCAATGGTCCTGTGTTCATCGTTTCGAAAATATAGATGCCGTTTTCTTTTAAATAAGTTATGTGCCCCTGATAGGGTCGGGTCGCAACTTGAGGCGGCACAACATCAACACCCCAGGTATCTGCACCCACCGCAACCACTTTCTTTGATGCCATATATAATGCGACTTCTTCAGATTGTCCCGGCTCACCACTCACCCATGTCGCTGGGTCTGACTTGAGTTTTGCGTCGGTCCAACCGGTGTGAAACAGCACAACATCGCCTTCACGAATCGGCGTTCCCTGTTTCTTCGCTACCGCTTTCACATCATCTACCGTGAAATATTGACCTGCTTCGAGATGAGAAACGCCATAGTGACCCGCCATATCCAGCACAATGCCGCGCGCTACAATCGGCGGTACATTTTCAATACCTAGCTTTGTGAGGCCACTCACACTGGCAAAGTCTTTTGCATCGTTGCAGTTGTAGTAGACGCCTTGGTGACCGGCATGACCAAGACCATCAATCTGCGATCCGATACCCAGCCAACCCTGAAAAATGTCGTCGTTATAGGTCATTTCACCCATCGGGCGGTTTGCTTCCTGCTGGTTCGGTTGAACCACCGTCAGTGAAAGACCTCGCGGCGCAAAAGCCGGCGTGTCGCTATCGATTGTGATACCTAAGCTGTAGGTTTTGCCTGTTTTGATCAACCGACTGGCTTTCTTGACGCTCGCCGCCGTAATTCGGTTAGCAGCACCCATCTGATCATCCGCTCCCCACTCGCTGGGCTTGCAATGTTCGTCCGCCATCAGCTGAAGTGGCGCAAGCAATAAAACAAATATTAACGTTCTTAATATCATGTCCATCAATCCCTCCCCTCTTATTTGATATTGCATCATCTGGGGTTTCAGCGACGGTTACAAGTCCTCAAGGCAGTTTGAGCGTGGAAACCTCATGCTCCCCATCCTTTATCGTCAGCCCTAATCGGGCTCAAAATAAAGCAGCGTGGAATCCGCTAAATGAAAGAACACGGGCTTCACCCGCATACCAACTTCAAGATCTGCGGGTGACACATTCACCATCACGGTATTGAGTCGCACCCCTTCTTTCAGTTCAACCACACCGATCAATTGGGGTTCCTCACCGGCAAATTGAGGGGCAGTCGGCTGCTGTGCCACCGTGTAGCTGTAAAGCGTACCTTCTCCTGAGATGTCTTGCCAAGTCAGGTTCGACGATAAACAATGCGGGCAGTGACTACGCGGGTAGTAAACCCAACCAGCGCAATCATCGCACTGCTGTAACCTTACTTGCTGCGCGGCTAAACCTGCCCAAAAAGGCGCACTGGTCGGTGTCGGGCGCGGCTGAGGTCTTTGGTATAGCACATGGGCATCGTGTTCATTTTTCATTTACGCGCCCTCCAGAATGATGACTGATTGTTCACTCATAATACCGCCAGTACCGGTGATCAAGGCAGTATTGCAACCTTTTACCTGGCGACCATCAGCGCGACCCATAATTTGCCTGACCCCTTCAACGGGTTGCGACATCCCGCCCGCCATGCCAGCCGCCTGCCCCGCACCTAGCTGACCGCCGTGGGTGTTCACCGGGAAAGAGCCATCAAAGGTCAAACTATGTTCGTTGACAAAACTTAAACCCTCACCTTTACCGCAAAAACCGGCATCTTCCATGGTGAGCAGCACGGTAATGGTGTAGCAGTCATAGGCTTGAAGCACATCAATATCACTTGGCTTTTTACCCGCCATGCCAAAGGCGCTGGCGGCAGCTGGGCCGACAGGCGAGACGGTCATGTCTTCAGCATACGTTACTGAACGCGTCGTTAAGTGCTCTCCACAACCTGTGACATACACGGGACGATGTTGACATTTGCGTGCCAGTCGCTCGCTTACGACAATACAGGCGCTACCACCCGCACAGGGCATGACAATCTCCAATACATGCAACGGATCGGCGACCATCTTACTCTGCAACACATCATCAATTGTGATGGGCTGGCCATGAAAAACCGCTTTCGAGTTTCCCTGGGCATTCGTGCGCTGGTCAGCAGCGATTTTTGCCAGCGCCCGCTCATCATAGCCATAGGCATCCGCGTATCGCTGGGCGATCAGCGCGTATCCGACATTTTGGGCCACATTGCCGTAGGGCACATCGAACTCTGTTTGAGGTGACCCCCAATTTGCGCTGGTAGAACCATAAAATCGATTGGGATCGCGCGGTCCACGGTCAGGGTTCGAGGGGATAGGAATACCCGGTGCGGCACAGACAACCGCCTCACAAATCCCCAATTCAATGGCGGCAGCGGCACGCCAGATCATACTGACAGAAGAGGCGCCGCCGAGGTCGACCATTTCAGCAAAATTCACTTTTAATCCAAGATATTCCGCCACCGTTGCTGGCGCGAAAAGGTCAGATTCAGGAATAGAAGAACAACAAATGCCATCGATGTCGTCTTTCGACAAGCCTGCATCTGCCAGCGCCATCTGGGTTAATTCAGCCCATTGTTCAAGGTAGAACTTCCGCTTACCCGTGTATTTGCGTACGTTTTTGTAGTCGGCGACACCGACAAGCGCCGCCTTACCCTGCAATCCCACCTGATGGACTCCTGAATTTCGACCTAATATGAGTGAGACATCTTTCCACATCTACCTTTGATATGCCAAAAAGAACGCAAGCCAGCTTAGCTGTTAGGTATTGATCCTGTCGCACGGTGCTCATGACGCTGATTTGCTAGGGGTTTCTCACCGGTCAGTCAAGCGTTAGTATGCAACCCAACCCACATTACCGACGCCAGACTTATCTTGTTAACAATATCACCATTTTCTAACCGCCCGCCAAGATTCAGCTCGATCTGATGTCGCTTATTCATCAAGCGGCGGCGCTGCTGGTTACTTTTATCTGGGGTACCAACTTTGTCCTGCTTCGCTACGCACTGGATGAACTGGCACCTTTTACGCTTGCCGCGCTTCGATTTTTGTTTGTCGCATTCCCTTTGGTATTTTTCTTGCCAAAACCAAAGATCGCTTGGAGGTATATCGCCAGCTACGGATTACTCATCGGAGTGGGACAATTTGGCTTACTATTCTGGGCCATGAAGGCAGACATCACGCCCGGCGTTGCCTCTTTACTGATTCAGCTACAGGTTTTCTTTACGGTCCTTCTGACCGTTATCAGCCTTAAAGAGGCTGTTAGCAAACTTCAGTGGATAGCAATGACTATTGGCTTTGTCGGTCTGCTTGTAGTTGTTTTAAATACCAACGAAGCAACAACGGCTGCCGGTGTGGTCATTGTACTGTTCGCCGCCTTAAGCTGGGCAAGCGGTAACATGATTGTGAAACACATCGGCGCTGTTGATACCTTCTCATTCCTTGCATGGTCGTCACTGTTTTCGATTCCTCCCCTAGCCTTAATGGCGATCTACCAGACGGGTTTGACAGACGTGGTCAGCAGCATGGTAAATGCCTCATGGTTTGCCTGGGCTACAATACTCTGGCAAAGCATCGGTAACATGCTGATAGGTTATGGGGTCTGGAATATGCTGCTACATCGATACCCCGCCGCAAGCGTTTCACCCTGGGCGCTGCTGGTACCCGTATTCGGCATGAGTGCATCTTGGCTCCTGCTGAATGAAGCCATGGCCTGGTGGAAATTGCTGGCAATGATGCTAATCCTCACAGGCCTGGCCCTTAATGTTGCAGAGGACCTGAGACGAAACCGCCGCGGTTATGAGTGATTCCACCAGGCGCTGTCTGAGAAGGTTCTAAGATCAAGTTCAAAGGTCCACGCAGAACGATGCTGGTGTGCCAAGTGGTAATAAGTATCCGCAATTTCTTCAGGCAACAACAATCCGTCAAGGTCTCCACCCCGGGTCTCCCGCAACTGCTGAAACCGCTCTTCACCCAGCATTTTGCCCAGCGTATCTGGCGCATCAACGGCGCCATCAACCACGATGTGCGCCACATGTACGCCCTGGGGTCCAAATTCTGCATTGAGTGTCTGACACAACATTCTTCTGCCACCCATCGCGGCAGCATGGGAATGCTGCCCTCGATTACCGCGCATCGCAGATGTTGCCGACGTCACCAGCATGGCGCCTTTGCCGCGCTCAGCCATGAGCGGGCAGACAACCGATGCGACGCGAAAGAGCCCAAACGTTGCCATTCGCCAGCCCAGTTCAAACATTTTGTAGGTCGTTGCCGCCAACGGCCGATCGCCAATTTGTGCCCCAAGATTAAATACCACCACTTCAACCGGGCCAATATTTTTTTCGGCCTCTGCAATCGTGTCTTCAATGGTGCCTTCTTCCGTCGCATTCAATATGTAGCCTGTTGCGGCGCCGCCGGCGCTTTCAATCTCCGCAACCATATTGTCTAAGCCTTGCTTGTCACTCCGTCGACACAATACGGTGTGGTAGCCTTCTGCAGCAAAACGTTTTCCCGTGGTGCCGCCAATGCCCGCACCTGCTCCCATGATGAGACAAACTGGTTTCATGGTGAATTCTCCCTCTTTTTGTGTGTATTCAAATTTACTATTTCGATTGCTCAAACTCTATCGTTGGCAATCACCGCGCCGCTATCTAACAGTTGTTCTAAGTCTTCTAGCGCATAACCAAGGCCCAGCAATATATCCCGACTGTGCTGACCTAGTTGTGGGGCAGGACCCGAGATACTGGCAGGCGTGACATCAAATCGTGCCGCTGGCATTGCCTGGCGCACCTCGCCAAAACCTTCATAGGTCATCCGCTCGACGGTCGCGTTTGCTTTGATCTGCTGGTGATCAAGCAACTCCATGCGAGTGAGCAGCGGCGCACTGGGCACGTCGTTATCATCGAGTCGCTGCAGAATTTCTGCTGATTGCCAGTTTGCCAATTCGTCTGCGACGATCTGTTTTCTAAGATCTGCATTTTTCATTCTGGCACTTGAGGTCGCAAATCTTTCATCCTCAATCAACGACTGCCGATTTAAAGCGTTACACATGCCGACCCATTCTTTATCGGAAACAGCACCTGCAGTGATAAACCCGTCCTGCGTTTCGAAAATCAGGTCCATTGTGCCCTGCTCTTTTGTTACATCAAACTCACG
>CAXRCG010000307.1:0-17264 GCA_964228885.1 Pseudomonadales bacterium
GAAAAGGCGTGCCGGTCTTGTTATTGATGGGTATCGCTGGCGGCGCCGACCTTATTGAAGGAGGGCGGGAAGCCGGAGATCAATGGGTCTCCGACTACATCGGTAATTGCTATCACCAAACTTGTGATGCCTGGAGCCCAAGTTTGGATCTAAGCGGCGCAGCACAGGATATTGAGCTATTTCAGATGATCATACAGGATCTCGCTAACTCCCGACGCTGGCCAGTTTGGCGCGAAGGATCGGAATTCAAAGCCATCAGGGAAAATAGTAAAGCCGCTCGGCGCTAGTCGCAATCACTCGTATTTCAAGTGCTCTCTTGCCGTCTCGGGATCACACGGCGAGTGAACGAATGCTCTATCTGCTTGTTTGTCGTAGACGCCATACAACGTCAACGGCGCGGCTAGGAATCTCGGATCTTCAACCTGGATAGAAATCTGCATGCGCATACCCTGATTCGTCATTCGGTAACGCTCAATCACGCGTTTATCTGCACTTGAATCAACGCCTTCTGCGATACCCCAGGTCGTGGGTATAAAGCGAGTCGTCTCTACTACTAACACACCCCCTTTGTCCTCGAAATGCCCTGTTGATACACCTACTTTGCTTGGCTGCTTATCTTTGGCTAAACGCGCGTCCAGGTATATCGTTCTGTTTTCGGCCGGCGTAATGGCTTGCTCTTTTTCTATTTCAATACGATCCGGATAGCGAGTCCAACGATAACCATAAACGTACAGCGGTAAATTGGGAATACCGCGGCTCTGACAATTAAACTCAGGATCATCCAGTGGGTCGTAGTTTTTCACCATGCGTTTTCCCTCAACGTTGAGGGGATATTTGCCAAAATCCGGCGAACTCGAAACAAGCACACTTCTCAATGAACGAACATAAGCCCAGTTACCTGAGAAATCCAATGACGGCTGGACCGGCGGTGGTGTTTGCTTATTGCCAAGTTCGGAAAGGGATATGGCTTCAGGAGGCGGCGTTCGGAAAGGATAAAAACTTATCCCATCAGCACGGGTAAAGTGATCAATCAACCCATTCTTCTTCGCGGGGTTTCTGTTGGGGCTGAACACCGCGGTCACAATGGTTCCAACTTGAATCGAATCTTCTTTCCAACCGTGATTCAGCATACCGGATACCGAGTGACCCTCCAACACCCAAGTGCCCGTGTTTCCTTGAGCGTCGATCCCCTCGAGGTTTATAAAAATATGAGGGTTTCGCCATTTGACCCTCACAACCTCGCCCTTAACTTCTACTTTCCGTTTCAAATCTACTGTTGCTCTTGAATGGTGAGCAAAACAATCCAGATAAATAAAACTCAACACAAGCAGGTAAGTGAGTCGCAACAAAACATTTCCCCTTAATTAGATCTCGGCCAGAAACAGATAAATTAGGTAAAATACCCCTCTAGACAAAGTTTATGTTGATGGCACCAAGTGGGCCATAGTCGGCGAGAATATGATCTCCGGCTTTTACCGGTACTGGTCGGGTGAAAGAGCCAGACAGAATGATCTGACCTGGTTCCAGTGCAATACCATGTGGCGCAAACCGCTTGCATACCCAGCGTATACCATGTGCCGGATGCCCCATCACCGCAGCTCCTAGACCTGTATCCTCAATCTCACCATTCTGATACAGAAGCGCCCCCGACCATTTAAGATCTACCTCATCAGGAGCAGCTCTTTTACCACCGCAGATAATGCCTGCATTAGCTGCATTGTCAGCTATCGTGTCAAACACATTTCGTGTATATCCCGTTTCGGGGTCAACCCTCATACTGCGCGCCGAGATGAGTTCAAGTGCAGGTTGCACATATTCAGTCGCATCCATCACCTCTTCTATCGAAACATCATCACCAAAAAGTCGCTTCTTCATCACAAACGCAAACTCTGACTCAATACGTGGGTCCAAAAAGTCTGCAGCGGTTAGTTCACACTGATCGGCAAACGACATTGCATCTGTGAGGACACCATAATCTGGCGTTGTGATATTCATCGCAAGTTGCATGGTTCGAGAGGTCAATCCAATCTTATATCCAATGACTTTTTCACCGTCCCCAAGTCGTCGGTCAACCCATGCTTTTTGAATGGCATAGGCATCATCCATATCAAGATCGAAAGACATCGTTAACGCCTTGATCTGCGCCTGATCTTTCTCTGCGCGATAAAGCCGATTCGCCGCTTCAGCTATCTGTTCTGGACTTAGCATATTAGAAATTCCTGTTATTGAACTTTACGCTTTCTTCAAGCTCACGCATTTCAAATGACACTGTGACCGGCTGACTTGCCATCAGAGGTTCCAGGTGCTTCAGTAAAATTTCCCAGAATATTTCAGCCGCACGCATTCTAGTTGCATCATCACGACCTCGACCGACCTTCATACTGAGGTTGAGAAATCCTTTCGCCGGATCACCATCTGCAACGCGAAAATCTTCACATTTCATCGCCCTGCTTCGCATACCTGCCATTGGAAATATTTGAGTTTCGGCGGCTTTTTCGTGCATTTTTTTCATCAAGCCTTGCAAGTCCAAACGCGCCTCCGGCAGGTTCGCGGAGTACTCGTATATAAAATGTGCCATGTCTCTTCCTGTTGGTTCTAATTCATCAATTTATTGTGAGCTATTCGGCCGCTCAATCGATCATCGGCAGCACGGGAAATTCAGCATTAATCTGCCCGGTTCCCGAACTGCCAAAATACGGGCTGATAACTTCAACTTTACCCTCATACCGATCCCAACCCATTGCGCCCAGCAACCTTGCCGTGTCGTGCATAAAACCCTCGCCATGACACTTATCTGCATATTCAGGCAACATTTCTGTAAAACGCTGCCAGTCGCCGTTTTGCCACATATCAACGACCCGATGGTCAAAGTCCTCTAGAAAGGGCGACCACACTTTGTGTAGGAATTTATCGGCGGTACCATTTTGTGCAAACCGGTGGGAAAGTGAACCTGATGCTAGTATCGCCACCGAACCATCATAGTCATTTTCTATCGCGGACCGCAGCGCTCTGCCCATCGTTACACTATCTTGTAAGTCATGGACCGTCAGTAAAGCGGCAATCGACACAACTTTGAAATGACGATCCTCATTCATATAGCGCATGGGTACAAGGCTGCCATATTCCAGAGTCAGACTCGTATCATGATGCGCGCGCATGTGAACCCCTGCTTCAGTGACCGCCTTCGCGATCGATTCCCCCAGCACTGGGTTGCCATCATATTCATAGCGCAAGTTTTTAATAAAATGAGGCAGTTCATTACTGGTGTAAATGCCCTTGAAGTGAGGTGCATTATTAATATGGTAGCCCGAGTTCACCAACCAGTGAGTGTCAAATACGACAATCGTATCGACCCCAAGCGCACGACAGCGTTTTGATATCTCACGATGACCGCTAATCGCGTGTTCTCTACACCCCTTATGTGGACCGTCCATCTCGGACAAATACATGGAGGGTACATGTGTAATTTTTGCCGCGTACGCGAGTTCACCCATCGTCAAGCTCCTTAACTATCGGCCGAGCACCGGCACATTGTGCAGGTCATGAGCAACACACACATTTTTTGTTTCCATATAGAAATCAAAACTGAAGTCCCCACCATCGCGACCGATACCGCTCGCTTTCATACCGCCAAAAGGTGATGGCAGGTTTCGATTATTTTCCGAGTTAAACCAAAGCATACCGGCTTCAAGACTTTTTGCCAGACGCATGGTTCGGCCAACATCTTGCGTCCATACGTAACCCGCAAGACCATAGGGAGTATCGTTTGCCATATTTACCGCATCTTCTTCGGTATCAAAAGACATCGCAGTTAGAACGGGACCAAAAATTTCTTCTCTGGAAACCCTCATACTATTGTTAGCTTCAGTAAAAAGAGTTGGACATATATAGTTTCCGGCACCCAACTCTTCCATTGCCCGCCCGCCCACTGCAGTCTTGGCACCATCGGCTTGCGCTATTTCCATGTAACTCATAACTTTTTTGAAATGCTCCTGACTCACCACAGGCCCTACTTCTGTCACAGGGTCGAGAGGATGCCCCACCCGCAAATTTTTTACTCTGGTAATTAACGCTGACATGAAATCCGCCTCGATACCCTTTTGGACTAGTAACCTTGAACTGGAAGTACAACGTTGGCCGTTCAGACTGTAGAGCATAAACACAACGGCATCGAGAGCACGATTAAAGTCAGCATCATCAAAGACAATTACCGGGTTTTTACCACCTAACTCAAAATGTAGTCGTTTCAGGGTTGGAGCCGCTTGACGCATAATGTGTGAACCTGTTGCACTTTCACCCACTAGTGCAACCGCTTTTATCGCTGGATGCTCAGTCAATCTCTTTCCTACCGTTTCACCAAGTCCATTAACCGTGTTCAGTACGCCATCAGGAATCCCTGTCTCCTGAGCAACTTCCGCTAACAACGTAGCAGTAAGAGGAGACATTTCTGCGGGTTTGTGAACTACGGTACAACCTGCCGCGAGCGCCGGAGCAATTTTCCACGTTGATAACATAAAAGGCGTGTTCCAGGGTGTGATAACACCCACGGGACCAACTGGCACCCGCATGGTGTAGTTGGTATGCACATCCTGATACAGCGCTTGACCATTTACAGCTTCAGGTGCCTTGTCAGCAAAGAAGCGAAAATTATCTGCACCGCGAAGCGCGGCTTGTTTCATAAACCGAATTGGCTGACCACAGTCCATAGACTCAATCAGCGCTATCTCTTCAGCACGCGCAGCGATATTGTCTGCGAACTGATTCAACAGCTTTTTGCGTGCCGAGCCAGGCATATCTCGCCACTCAGCAAACGCAACTCTGGCAGCTTCACAGGCTCTGTCCATATCCTCTTCTGTTCCACTGACGACTTCACCCAGTGTGCTGTTATCTACCGGCGATAAGTTCTCGAAAGTGTCGGCATGAGCCGGAATGTCAAATCGACCATTGATGTAATGACCCGTGATGTTTTCACCGAATTTTTTCAGGTAAGTTTGGGCCTTGCCGAGGTTTATCTCATGTTGCGACATCGTTTCTGTCCTGTTTCACTTTGGTTTCGCATCAAATTTGAATTTTCTATAACATGTTAATCATTTTATTCAGCATTATCTAGAAAAATCCTGCTTGAACCGTGTAATATGCATAACAAGTTAACTTATAAGGGATCAGCATGCGTTTTCTCTCATTTAAAAAAGGGGACACCACATCTGCGAAGACATCATGGGGCGCTATTTCCAGCGAGGGCATCATTGATTTAGGCAGCAGAATGAACTGTGATTTAAAACAAGCCCTGACATCGAGCCGACTTGAGGAAGCAAAGCAATTGGCTGCAGCATTGTCACCTGATACGGATGTGGCCGACATCATCTATCTTCCTCCTGTTGCCAATCCCGAGAAGATCGCCTGTATTGGCGTGAATTACGCCAATCGAAACGCAGAGTACAAAGATGGCTCTGAAGCCCCGAAATTTCCCAGTCTCTTCATGCGCACGCCAGACTCACTGGTTGCACATGGCGATAACCTACTCCGCCCACCTGAATCGAATCAATTGGATTACGAGGGCGAGATAGCCGTGATCATTGGTAAGGAAGGCCATCGTATCCCCGAAGAAGATGCCTATGACTTCATTGCAGGACTGACGATAATGAACGAAGGGACAATTCGCGACTGGCTGCGACACTCGAAATTTAACGTTACTCAAGGCAAAAATTTTTACCATTCCGGAAGCATCGGTCCATGGATGGTCACAGCAGACGAGTTCTCTCCGGAAGTCTTCGAAAATATGACAGTGAAGACAAGGGTGAATGGTGAGGAAAGGCAGAATGATACTACCGCAAACATGATGTTCCCTATCAAATATCAGATTGCTTATATGTCGCAGTTTTATAATTTCAAACCCGGAGACATCATTGCTACTGGAACGCCTAATGGTGCCGGTGCTCGATTTGACCCACCCATTTATCTTAAACCAGGTGATGTCGTGGAGGTTGAAGTTGAGGGCATTGGCATATTAGCCAACGAGGTAATTGATGAAATTGTCTGACGAGAACTCTTAATGGCCGACTCAGCTGAGCACCCCTTGAGAGGTTTCGACCGCTCCCTGCCGATGGCACTTCTCCGAGCACGGGAAGCGGTCATGAAAAACTTTGTTCCTTCGCTGCGCGAAAACGGTTTGTCCGCGCAACAATGGCGTGTAATCAGAGCCCTGCATGAAAACGCAGGTCTCGACATCACTGAATTAGCCGACCGGTGTTTTCTTTTAATGCCCAGCCTATCACGCATCATCCAAAACCTCGAAAAAAGGGCATTAGTCAGCCGAACCCAGTCAACCACTGACAACAGACGCTCAGTCATCTCAATCACGACAAAAGGTAAAGCCCTCTTCAACAAGATAGCGCCCAAATCAGTCGAGCGTTACAACTTGATCACGGAAAAATTTGGCTATGGAAAACTTGAACTGCTGTATGAACTCCTTGACGAGCTGATTGAAAAGATCGAAGTTGACGAGCAAGCAGAACAGAGCGGGAGTAAAAAAAGATGAGTCAAAATAAAACCGACGCTTACCATAAAATCAGCATACCACCAGCAACACAACCCATTGGCTGTCCAGTTGATAATGTGTTCACGCCATTTAGTAGCGGCTATCTAACAAATCCATATCCAGAACTCGGAACGTTAATGTCGAAAAAGCCCATCTTTTTTTCTGAAGAACTGGGCTATCTAGTCGTCACGGGGATGGAAAACGTTACGGAGGTACTGAAGAATCATAAAGTTTTCTCTTCGGAAAACGTGCAAGATCCCGTGTTTCCAGTTTGTGAAGAGGCCATGGCAGTGATGTCTGCTGAAGACTACAACCCGAAAGCGGTGATGTCGAACTGTCAGCCGCCTGAACACACCCGTATCCGAAAATTCACCCGCGACGGCTTTAATGCTCGACGTATGAAAATGCTGGAACCCTATATTCGGGAAACCGCAGACCAGCTAATTACTCAAATGTTAGAGAATGAAAGCCCTGCGGAGGTTGTATCCTCGTTTGCGCATCCGCTACCTGGCCAAGTCATTTTTCGATTAATAGGTTTTCCCGAAGCTGATGACGATCAGTTAATTCACTGGACTGCGAACAGACTGATATTCACTTGGGGAAAGCCGACAGACAAAGCACAAGTTGAAATCGCGGAAAACATGCTCAAATACTGGCGCTACTGTCGCGCATTTGTAGCAAGAAGACATGATAAACCCGCCGATGACCTAACCTCAGAACTTTTAGCTCACCATATGGAAAACCGCGAAGCACTCAGTTATAGGGAGGTAGAATCAATTATTTACGGTTTATCTTTCGCGGGGCACGAAATCGTCAGCAACTATATTTCTCTCGCTTTGATGAATATTCTGCCGGATCGTGCGCTGTGGCAATCGCTGTCATCTGATGCCGGGCTCATAACTAAAGCGCTGGAGGAAATCCTTCGCTTCGATTCCCCGCAAACGAGTTGGCGACGAGTCGCCACCGAGGATACTCGCCTCGCAGGTGTAGACATTCCCAAAGGTACCAGAATCTTCATCAGCCTAGGGTCAGCTAACCGTGACCCGGCGTGCTTCAACGAACCAGATAAATACAACCCAGAAAGAGATAACGCAAACCGGCATATTTCTTTTGGACATGGCGTACACTTCTGTCTCGGTGCCAGACTAGCTCGGCTAGAGGCGCAAATAGCCCTTGAATCCCTCGTCGAGCAGATGCCGACGTTAAGATTAGTAAAAAATCAAACACCAAGCTTCGCGCCAAATATTACGTTTCGAGGTCCATCAGCACTTTATGTAGAATGGTCCTAAAATAAAAAAACAACAAGGCGGTGCTCCCATTACTTCTCAGCCAGTAAATATCAATGATCTTATTGATCACGGAAAATTCTCCTTTCGGCAGATTCTGATCGTCACACTGTGCCTCATCTTCAACATGATCGACGGTTTTGACATCACAGCCATGGCTGTGACGGCACATCAGATTGGTGAAGATATGCAACTCAGTGCTGATAAGCTAGGCCTGGTGTTCAGCTTCTCCCTTGCCGGAATGATGTTGGGCGCGATGTTTCTTGCTGCGCTATCTGATGTCATTGGACGACGCACAATGATCATCTTCACCCTCGTTTTGGTCGGAGTAACTGTCCTGTTAACCGCGAGCGTGAACTCTCTGCCAGCATTGATACTGCTGAGGTTCATCAGCGGTCTTGGCGCCGGTGCTATGCTCGCCAGCGTCGCAACTCTGGCATCAGAGTATAGCCCTGAGAAATTTCGCGCATTGGCAGTCACTGCTGTCACGGCAGGTTACCCTCTAGGCGCCATGACGACGGGCCTTGTTGCGAGTAGCGTAGTGCCCGAATTTGGCTGGCAGGGAATGTTCGTTGCTGGTGGCAGCGCAACCCTTTTGCTGGCACTCGTCGCATTCTTCATGATCCCGGAATCCTTGCACTTTCTTTGCAAAAAACAACCTGACGACGCACTCCAGAGAGTGAACAGGATTCTTCAAATTTTCAAGATTCAATCGCTTCAGTACCTGCCATCAGTTGAGGATACCGGTGGCGCAACAGAAGCTGATAGAAAGAACATCCAGCAAAAAATGCTGACGCTACTAACACCTGAGTTCCGCCGATCAACACTCACGCTATGGGCAACATTCTTTCTATGTATCAGCACGCTATATTTTCTAATGAGCTGGACGCCCAAACTGATCATTAACCTTGGCTACTCGGCAGATGCAGGCAATCTGGCTTTCACACTGTTTAACTTTGGTGGTGTCCTAGGGATATTTATACTGGGGTATTTGGCATCAAAGTGGTCTCTCTCAACCTTGATCAGCATATTTGCCATCACATCTGCTGTAATTATGTGGGCATTTGCAGGGGCAGTTTCTCTGGGTTTCAATCAGACAAGCCTGATGCTGCTTATATTTATTATCGGCATCAGCATGCAGGGTGGGTACACCGGTATGTATGCCGTTGCGGCGAAAATTTACCCTATCGAAATCAGAAGTACAGGCGTAGGTTGGGCTATCGGCCTAGGCAGATTTGGTGCAGTGCTCGGGCCCGGAATCGCCGGCTACATGATTGCATCCGGGTTACCCATAACCATCAACTTTATGGTTTTTGCGATCCCAATGTTGATCGGAGGCATATTCGCCTATCAGCTGAGAGTGAGATAATTACTGCTGCGCCGCCTCAACGATTGCTTTCAATGCAGGGGCATCGTCAACTTTGGGCGGTGCGTCCCTAAAGGTTTTTATGAAAGCATAGATGTTGAGTGCCTGCTGATCGGACAAACTTGACTCAGGATAGTGCGGCATTTTTTGCGAGGGTAACGGCGGATTTAGCTCACTCCGCGCCCTCATAAAAGCAAGATAAACCGCTTCACTTGTCATAATCGCACTAACATCATTCGCTAAATTGTGTTTGCCAATGCCGTTGTAACCATGACAGGCAAAACAACCATGATCGTAATAGAGCTGTTTACCCGAAGCCAGCACCCCCCTCGCTTGATCCTCCCTTGCCGAATCGTCACTGGCCATTGCAGACAACACTATGGAAGCGCTAAATATACAAAGCCCGATGCGTAAGATAAATTCTGGTTTGTTCATCATCCTCACCTTGGCTGCGTAAGCACGTCTATGAGGTAAGGTTCTCCTCGCTTTACCGCGTCCACTCCACGTTGTAATGCAGCCACCATTTCATCTGGATCGCTAATGGGGCCTTCGCTTTTCATGCCATACCCCTCCGCCAGCTTTGCGTAATTGATATATGGATCTCTGAAGGTCGTGCCTATATGCGCTCTGTCAGTACCTCTGCCTCTGACACCAGCCATGTATTGAACGTACATAAGTTCCATGTGCCAAGCGCGGTTATTGTGCATAATTGTCAACATTGGTAGCTGGTGGTGGACAGCGCTCCACACGGTACCGGGCATAAAATTAAAATCACCGTCACCCTGAATATTAATGACAATGCGGTCTCTGTTTCTCGCTGCCAGCGCTGCACCAGCAGATGCCCCCAGACAATAACCCAAAGCCGCGGCAGGATACTGACCTAGGTAACTGTATGGCTTGTCGTGATCCCAAAGTTCCCTGTGATGTCGGCCCGTAAAGTTCGAGGGCGAAGCAAGACACCAGTCAAGGTCTTTTATCATCGGCCAAAGCTCAGCATACATACGTGCCAGACTGATGGGTGTGCCATGCCAACCCGGTCGTTTTTTCTCAATCGCTTTATGCAGTGAGTTTATTCGAGCGCTTCGATTTTTTTCGCTGTGCCTTTCAATTCTCGCTGCGATAACCGTGTTTAGTGACGCCGTTAATTGAGATTCAATCGCATTGATAATCAAAGGTAAACTGGCCTCAGCATCCTCAGAAATCAAAGTATTGGGAATGGGCCTTCGTTTCAGATTGGGATTTTCTTTCCAGCCAAAACCAATCCCAGCAGCATCACGGTCTGTTATTGATTTGAGATGCGGACCTGTAATGGAAACATTAGCTGCGGCTATTTCCAAGCCAAGATGAAAGTCGTAATTCTTATCCTGACCAGTACCCACAAGAGGATGACGCTGAGGGAAGCTCATCGGACCAAATGTTGCCATTGAGTCTACCGAGGCACCGACAAGTTCAGCCAAAGTGACAGCATGATCGATCCCGGCCTGTGAACGCAGTCGCCCCACAGAAATATGCGGATTTTTAGCTTGCAGAAGCGCTTTAGCAATCATGGTTGCCTGAGATTTGCCGATTGATTTAACAACTGGCGCAGAGTAACGCGGTACCTGCAGATCACCTGCCTCTTCTTTCTGGATCTCTGAATTAAGTACCACCAAGGTCGGTGCACAGGGCGGCGTAATAGACTGACGATACGCCTCATGCAACGCAACCAGTGTATCTTCGAGCGTCTCGGGTTGCGCGTCCCATTTTGTATAAGGACGTACCAACCCGGCTATATCTTCACCGGTATGGACCTTAAGGAAATTATTTTCATCATTCCCTGCAAGAATAATCATTGGCGTGTGGCCATGATACGCTTGGTAAATCGCCATCGATGCGTTTTGTAAACCGACAGTACCCTGTAGCAGCGCACACATGGGTTTGCCCTCGGACCGACCGTAACCATGTGCCATATCAACCGCTGCACCCTCGTGCATCGCTGAGATGACTTCGGGCATGTGGTTTGGGCGCTCACCATAATTGATGAGTGATTCTTGTAAACCTTCGAAGCTAGAACCCGGATTGAGCGCAACATACTCAATTTCAAGATCACGCAGCACCTGCACCATCAGGTCGGAAGCCGCACGCCGCACAGTGGCCAAAGGTTCGGGTGGCAACGAACTGCCCACTTCCCGAGCCATCTTTTTGGCATCAGGTGGTGTTGAGGCAGGTCTCGAGGTTTCCGTCACTGAATTTTCAACACCAAATGTAACGGTTGGTAAAACTGTGCTTGCGCCACCCGCAACACTTGCGCCAATAAACCCTCGGCGACTAATGCCACCACGCTCAGCATCTAATTCAACGCCTGCTTCACTGGGTGTTTTACCTGGAACTGTCCCGGATTCTTTACTGGTCATATGTCAGATTCCTAACGTTAAACCTGCAGATACAAGTCACCATACTATAGAAAAACTGGATTTGGCTAACTTTGCATAATTCCTCTCTCGAGTATACTTGATATAATCAAGTTCAATCTCGCGCCACTTTATGTAACACTTGAGCTAACTAGGGGCACAGCATAGCTACTGGAGTTACCGATGTTCACTTCGAAATCTCACTTCTTCAACCAGCTACAACGATTGTTCTGCAAAACCGCCGGCGTCACTTTAGTGTCATTGATATCAATCGCAACCACCTACGCCCACCATTCCCATACGAATCTTGATAGAACAAAAACCGTGACAAACAGAGGTACCGTCACTGCATACGGCTGGCGCATGCCGCATGCGTTTCTCAAGGTAGAGGCACCAAACGCTCAGGGGAAAATTGTCAAATACAGCATTGAAATGCTGCACCCTCCCGCCATGCTGGAACGCGGTTGGACAAAAACTACGTTAAAAAAGGGAGACATCGTTTCTTGGGGTGGAGCGCCTGATAAAAACCCTAATCGCTATTACACAGGACTGACTTGGCTTGAAAAGTCGGATGGATCTCGGCTGACTTTAAAACTGCAACCCGAAGTTGTTGTACCCTCAGAAGATTTTTCGGGCATATGGTCTCGCGATCTTAGTGTGCCGTTACGCTATTTACCACCAAGCGACTGGCCATACACTCCCAAAGCACGCAAGCAGGTTGAAAACTTCAAAGACAGCCAAAACCCACTGCTCGATTGCGTTGCGTCAGGACCACCTAAAGCAACGCTCTTGCCCTACCCCATACAGATAGTTCGTCCTAACGATCAGACTTTGCTGATTAACTACGAGGGTCGGAACATTCCTCGAACGCTCCACTTCAATCAGGATTTGGCCCCGGGCAAACCCTCAATCAAGGGCCACTCAATCGCCCGGTTTGAGGGCAATACACTGGTTGTAGAAACCAGCAATTTTATCGCTGATCGCTGGGGAATATATACGGGTGTCGACTCTAGCAGCAATAAACATTTGATTGAACGAATGACACTAGCTGAAGACGGTTTAACCATAGACATCGACATGGTCGTGACCGACCCAGTTTTTTTCACAGAACCGGTCACGATAAAACATAAGTTAAGAAAGATTGCAGACAGGGAATTGGTCCAGGCTAACTGCACCGCAGAAAGTGCAAAAATGTTTTTGGAAGGACCTTAAATACACCTCAAAACCGATTAACGAAAACCAAAAATATCGCAGGAGTCCAATGTGACACTCAAAGCCCGCCTTATCACAACAGTATTATTCCTGGTGTTCGCGGGCAACGCGATGGCCCATCATGCGGCGACAGTCTTCGACCGAAAGCGCTCTATTCTGAAAACGGGCACCGTCGATAAATTTATTTACAGAAACCCTCACCTAATTATTAACATGTCTGTCAATGAACCCGGTAAAGACACCGTAACATGGAAAATCGAAGGTCAAAGCATTGCCGCGTTAAAGAGAATGGGATTTAACAGAGACTCCATTCACACAGGCGATAAAATTACGGTAAAAATGCGACCGCTGCGATCAGGTGAACCCGGTGGCCTACTACAAGGACTGATTGGCGCTAATGGTAAGGCGTACTCAATGGATGGTACAGAGCTCCAAGACAACTACGTCAAAAAAGAACAAGTCAGACAAGCGGCGCCAGGCTTGATGGCGTACGTTCCTCCTCCAGCAGGTGAAACCTGGCAGATGCGTGAAGAGAAAACCCGACCGCCACAATTACCGATCATATCTGAAGGACTGTCACCCGGCGATCATGCCACAACCGGCGCTGCAGCCGGCGCCCTCGACCCTGATAACTTAAACAAGCGTCGGCCACCCGCCCCATTCGATATGACGGGCGTCTGGCAGTATCGCGGCGAAGATGACTACCGCGCTAATTACGGGTCATACGAGTTTAAACCCACACCAGAACTCACGCCAAAAGCTGCAGAGTACAATAAGCTCTATCAGGAAAAAGCCAAAGAGGGTGTTAGATTTGATGACCCCGCTACCCAGTGTTATCCCGCTGGTATGCCTCGAATTATGACCCGATATGGCTCTTTAATGATGCTGCAATATCCTACTGCCATATTTATGGTGTCGCGCCTAAGTAATGAATATAGGGTCATTTACCTTGATGGCCGAGCCCGTATCCCTGAAAGCAATCTTGATCGTAACTGGGGGGGAGAATCTCTGGGCCACTGGGAAGGCAACACCCTGGTCGTCGAAACGGAAGGATTTACCGACGAAAATCATATGATTCAAGCGGGTATCAAGGCAAGTAAAAAACTCAAGATGACCGAACGTTATCGTATGATTAATGACAACAACACCCTCGTTATGGAACTCACCATGACTGATCCGGACAACTGGGTCGGAGAGTGGAAACACGTTAAATTTCGCGATCGGGTGCTGAGGTCGGACGTTCGTGAAGCTAACTGTATCTATAGTGACAACCTTGCATTACCGGGTCGCTAAATTCACTCAGCCATATACAGGGTTGTAATACTGCAGGTTGTCGCATAGATCGGTATCGCTTCTGAAAACCAGATTTCCCCTGTCTGGTCTTCTGTCGCGGCAGCGACACATAATGAGGTGCGCATCTCAAAAGCACCGGGGCCTGCCTCAGAGATAGTTTTTGCATCCGTATAAGCAAGCAATGCTTCCTTTCGCTTATGTATCAGCTGATCGAGTAAGACTTCATCCCAATCCTCATTGATCCTGCCAGAATCAGGGGTGCAGGGCCAGTGCGAAGTACCTCCGGTGCCAATCAAAGCTATTTTTTCAGGAGCGAGATCTATTGCTCTGCGCAGCGCTTTACCAAGCTCCCAGGTCCGATGAAGCGGGCTAAGGGGTGGGTTTTGGCAATTGATGTTCACCGGCACGATTGGCAAATCATACGCTGGCGTCAGAAAGTGAAGTGGCACAGACATACCGTGATCAAATTTCCATTCCTGCGCGTAGCAAACATCAACCGTGTGCATGACCTCACTGATCAATCTTAGTGACAAATCGGGATTCGCCGGTATTTTAGTTCGCTTAATTTTAAGCCAGTCGGAATCCTCGATGGGTCCTTCATAAGCATCAGCCATACCTATAGAGTAAGTAGGCATGTTATCCATAAAAAAATTGGCAAAGTGTTCGGAGGACACCATGACAAGCGCTTCTGTTCCTGTATCAACGAGCGCTTGTCGTTGCCGCGCAAAGGCATCATGAAGTTGTTTCCGAGTTTCAGGCGCGGCCATCTCAGCGCGGGAAGTCATCCCAGGCGCATGGCAGCAGGTACCCGCATAAACAAGTGTCATAACCTCTCCTTAGTCGAAGTCGCGTCTTTGCCGTCAACCATAGCATAGAGGCCTGCGCGGACAGGACCATGCTTTTCTAAGCCATCACGCATGGCTTGAATGTATGCATCCCAGCTAAAACCGTTCATCGTCGCAAAATGCATTAAAAGCTGACCATTAACACCTAGCACGTACAGCAGCCCGATATCACTAGTTCGAATTGCACCCAGCTCTTCCTCGCTCAAATCGTAATCCCCAACAACGGCACCCTGCTCCGTATCGAAGCGCGCTTTGAGCGCAGGATCCCTGTTCAGGTTGTACAACAGTTTTTGTACGTAATAGAGACTCATTTCTATCGATTCCTTGCCATTTACGAACGCAAGACTATTCCCAGGGAACGACAATATTGCGATGTTTCCGTTCGATTGCGATAACACGTTGAGTCGCTGGCCGCTGCCAGACCTTTTTTGCAACCCGCGTCCAGTTGGGCCGTTCAGGCACCGACGAGATTCGGGTATCCGTGGTCCACAGATACATGACAAACAGGTAAGCATCAACGACAGAAAATTCAGAACCCAACGACCATACCTTATCTGCCAGTAAATCCTCAACGCGACCTACCGCGCCCGCCAGATTAATCACGCCTTGCGCATTCACCGCATCGTTTGCCATCCGGCTTTCGCCCGCATATGCCGAGGAGCGGAATACAGAGCGAATATAAGTATGCACACTACTCGATAAAAAGTTCATCCACTCATGCGCGCGATACCGACGGAAGTCGCCAGCGGGAGGCAAAAACTTGCCATCACCGGTGGTGTCTCCAAGAAAAGTCAGAATTGCTTGGGTTTCCGTCAGTGTTTGTCCATCGACAACCAAAGCAGGCACCGTGCCCTTGGGGTTAATCGCTAAGTATTCGGTGGCATTGTTCTGCTTTGTCGGTAGATCAACCATTCGGCGTTCGTATACAAGGCCAGATTCCTCGAGCACGATATGCACTGCCAGTGAACAGGCGCGTGGATAGTAATAGAAAATCAGTTGCTGGTTGCTTGGCATTGAGTTGAATGCGCTCATATTACCGTGTTCATAACGATATACCATGAACAGCCATCTATTGGAATTTTTCTCGCTCAATTAGGAACTGCACGACAGCAGATGAGATCTCGATTCAATTATAGTAATAAGGCTCCTAACAACTCCAATCGACCGACAGAGTCGTCATAACAAGACAAGAAGCATACGCATGAGCGCTGTAGAGGAAGCAGAAAAAGTGCCGTTATTGGGTAATGTTGATCACTGACATCGAGTGAAGTTAATTCAGGGTATGCAAGATATGTGCGGTGTTTGCTTAATGTTGTCTATCTTTTCAATTAAGTCGATCAGCAGATTGTCACTATTCTCGTTGAAGAAATTAAAGCTGACTTGGCGATCTGCGGCACTGAAATTGGTTTTCTATCCGGAACTGCATGCGCTATTTTTTATGCCGTGCTTGGTATGCCTCTTCGGAGACTGGTAGAGGTCTGGAACACAAAAAGTCTAATCGCCATTGGGCTAAGCTTCTGAAGTCTCATGACAGCGCCTCAGGCTTTTTGCGAAAAGCAACTCAAAGGGTCGCCCTGGGAGAGGCTCATGATTAACATTTTACTCGGCCGACGGATAATGTAACGCCATGTTTTCAGGGTAACTGCGACGAAAGTAGTTCCATAGCTGATCACCGTAGGTCGCAGCCTTCTGGTCACCGGCCATATCTAAAACACCGTTATTGGTATCTTCCGCGCTTGCCATAAATCCAGCCGAGGCATGTCTCGGACTATTTTTGACCGCTTCAGCGAATTCGGGTGCCAGATCAATTTCCGCGAGTTCTGTATGCAAAGAGGGTCCGTGAAAGTACCCAAGCGAAAAACGTTCCGATGTTGTGAAGACTCGATGGGGTGTCGCGATATAATAGTTGCCGGTTATTGCCTGCAACATTTCACCCAGATTGATCACAAAGGCGTCAGGGATAACAGGAACCGGCATCCACTCGTTGGCAGCATTTTGAATCTCTAGTCCAGGGGTCTCTCCCGCTGCCAACACTGTTAGGAATCCAGCGTCATGATGGGCATTGACACCGAACATACCCTCTGGCGTGGCTGGATATCGAATAAGCTTGCTTAAACTCATTCTCTCCTCACCGAACAACGTTTCAAAATAACCCGAGGGCAACCCCAGTCCATTTGCCAGTAACGACATAAGTTCGTCTGCGAGCTTTCCAGCCTCGTCAAACCAGCGCGTCATCACCTTCTGGTGTTCTGCCAAGACAGCCTCAGGCATCCACTGATTAGGACCCAGTAATCGCAGGTACGCGGGTTCCACCTGGGGATTTCTTGCCGGATG
>CAXRCG010000308.1:0-13843 GCA_964228885.1 Pseudomonadales bacterium
TTCACGTTCTTTACGCTTCTGGCGTTGGTGATTGTCCTTGGTATCGTTGTGGACGATGCCGTTGTGGTTGGAGAAAACATCATCGCGGAACAGGAGGCGGGCTTGAAAGGCATTGAAGCAGCGCGCAAGGGTATCAGTGGTGTGGCAGCGCCTGTTACGGTAGGTGTGTTGACGACAATGGCGGCCTTCGCGCCGTTGGGATTGGTCTCAGGTTTTTTGAGCCAGTTCTATCAGGCGGTTCCGATCGTGGTAATAACGGTGTTGCTAATGTCGTTAATTGAAGCTTTTTTGATACTGCCAGCCCACTTGACCCACGGTGCCAGTTGGAGTCGTTGGCCTCTAGACAGCATTCAGCATGCTGTATCGCAAGGCCTAGCGACATTTCGTGAAAAAGTGGTGATGCCCCAGGTCCAAAATGCTATCCGGTACAGAAAAAAAACTATCACTGCCTCTGTGCTGTTTTTTGCGCTAGCCATGAGCCTATTGGTATTCAATGTTGTGCGGTTCGAATTTCTGCCGAGTATCGAGTCGACGCGTATTTCAGCAAACCTCGCGTTTCCCATAGGAACGCCTTTTGAGGTTACTCAGGCAGCTGCAGAAAAGCTGGTTTCAGCAGCGGAGCGTGTGAACGAGAATGCGCAAGGAAACTCGTTCAAATCGGTCAGCATGACGGTTGGTGGTCAGACGTCAACAGGGGGCGGCCCGTTTGGTGGGGGGCGGGTGACCATGGCGAATCACCTTGCATCTATACAGATTCGTCTTAATCCTGAACCTTTAAGAAAGCTGTCTGCTGATGAGTTAGAGCGTTTATGGCGCAATGAAGTAGGACAAATTCCAGGGGTAGAGAAACTGAACTATGTATCTCAGTTTTTTGGTAACCCATCTGATATTGCTTTTGAACTGACGCATCAGGAGGACGTAATTCTCAGTCAAGCTGTCGAAGAGCTAAAGGCACGATACGAAGAGTTTCCAGCAATGTATGAGATCCAGGACTCCAACACGCCGGGGAAAAGACAGTATGACATTGAATTGACGCCCGCGGGGCTTGCCGCTGGCCTATCGCCGGCTGATGTGGCGGTACAGTTAAGACAGATCTTTTATGGTGAGGAGGTGCAAAGGATTCAGCGGGGGCGAGAGGAACTGCGAGTGATGGTGAGGTATCCGAAAGACGAGAGACAGAGCGCAGTCAATTTCTTCGACGTTAGAATCAGGCTGGCAGATGGTACGGAAGCGCCCCTGACGGCATTGGCTACAGTCACTGAAAACCGAAGTTACTCGAGTATCGAGCGTGTCAATGGTCGAAGGATTGTGACAGTCAGCGGTCGAGTGGATCGAGCAGTGATGATGCCTCAGGATATCGAAAATGAACTGACAACGGCTATTTTGCCTGCATTAAAAGACAAATATATTGGTCTGCAGGTTAATGAAGCAGGTTTTCGGGGGGATGAAAGGGAAAGCCTGGCCTCGCTGGGAAGACTAGCGTTGCTTGCCATGCTGATAATTTATGCGCTGTTAGCATCCTTGCTCCGAAGTTACAGCCAACCCCTCATCATACTCGCTGGGATTCCATTCGGCGCGGCCGGTGCGTTTATCGGGCATTTCATTCTAGGCTACAATTTGTCTTTCTACTCGCTGTTTGGTGTGGTCGCACTTGCTGGTGTGGTTGTAAATGACTCTCTAATACTCATGGACAAATACAATCGGTTCATGAGCGAAGAAAACTACACCTGCGAGGAAGCCGTTATGAAAGCTGCCGAACGCAGGTTCAGACCTATTTTCCTGACCACCGCGACGACTTCGTTGGGCTTGATGCCGTTGATCTTTGAGACGAGCACGTCGGCCCAATTTATTGTTCCGCTTGCCATCAGTCTGGCCACCGGCATTCTGTTCGCCAGTATTCTTATCTTATTTGTGGTGCCGACTATGATTGTGATTCACCACAACGGCGTTAAAAGATTAGAACGAGGCTGGGGCAAGGCAGCGTCTTTAGGCTAGAAGAAGCGGTAGCAAAAATTTTAGATATTGCTCGAGAGCTGATTCAGGCTTAAGTTGCTTGATCCTAATCAATCCGTCTCGCACTGAAAGCGCTGATGACGGTGTTTCATCGTTAGCACCTTAGGGCCGCCTATGAAGGCGCGTGGAAAAAAATGAGGTTGCCGATATGTATTCTGAGAGTCTAGGATTCTCGTGACAATACAGGTTTGAGTCTTTTTCTGTTTTCTAAATTTGTTTGTATTTTTATCTAAGGCGTGGCGAAGGTATATAGGTGTGGGTAGTCATGGATTTGCTACTAGAGTGGAGGTTTTGTTGCGGTATCGCTCGAAAAAAGACCAAATCTGGTGAGAGGCGTTAATGTCATTGTTACCGTTTCCTAGGTAATACCAAGCCAGCGGGTTTTTCCACCATTTAATATCAGCGCTCCAGCCGGGCCAAGTATGTTGACCACCTTCAACTTTATAGAACCAAACCTCGTTAGCATGGGAAGAAGAAAAATAGCGCTCGAAAACAATATGACTGCCATCGCTAGGGTCAGCGTCAGGAATAGCATCGATTGTTTTGCGATCAAGGCCGTGCCTGTTAACCCAGAACGCGATGGTAGACGGCATGTCATAGTAAGCCCCCCAACCATCATTGTTGTTTAGATCACCTGCAAATCGAGAGACCTGATCCTTTGTTCCATGAATTTCAAAAATTGGAATATTTCGCTTGGGCGCGCAAGTTTCTAAGGTTGTCTTCATCATCACACCCGCAACCGGAGCCACGGCTGAAAATACAGAGGATTTAGTGCAGGCTAACAAATAGCTCATGTCTCCGCCATTTGACATGCCAGTCGCGAAAGTGTTTTTTGAATCCAGTGCATAGGCTGTTTGTATGCGGACGACGAGCGCTTCAATAAACCCGACATCGTCAACGACTGAGTCAGCGTGAAAGGCGTAGCCTACGTTAAAGAAAGTGTTTCCTTGGCGATCAACAGTGCCTTGGGGATAAACGGCAATAAAATTGTGTGCGTCTGCCACCTCGTTCATGCCCGAGTAGGACATGATGGTCGTAGCTGAACTGGTATAGCCATGCAGCACCACAACAAGCGAAGCGCCTTGTTTCAAGTTTTCTGGAACGTGCAAATAATAAGATCTTTCTAAACCCTGGTAGTTGAGCGTTTCCTGCTTCGTTGAAGATAAGCAAGGTTCGGCCAGAAGCAGCGCTGTTAACGATACCCACCAGTGTTCGCGTTTCAATAACCAATGCATTTGCAACTCTCTTTGTTGTGTAATAAGCAAATGACAGACTTAGTCCTTAGAGTCTACACAGTCAGCGTTGTAACCCTAGGTATATAGTGTATCAATGTAATGTTCTTATTAACCACTGTCAGTTTTGATCATCATCGGCATTTACCATCGTTGAACATGCTTCAAAAAATGTGTTTTATTTCCCTTATCTCAGCTGATTGTTTTATTCTTGCTATCTCTTTTGTAAGGGTTAGCCTCCGATGAAGACCTTAATTTTCCTACTGCTTACTGCCACGCTGTGTCTGAAGGCTCATGCGATAGACTGGGATACCAGTGGAACAGTGAGTACCAGCGGAGGAGAGCTTTACTACCGGGTTTCAGGAACGGGTAAACCATTACTCTTACTCCACGGCTACTCGGGTTATGGCGAGCAATGGCAGAGTTTGCTGGATGAATTCGTAGATGGATACAGAGTGATAGCGATAGATTTACCCGGTCACGGACAGTCCAGCAAACTGCAGAGCGATTTTATCATTTCAGATGCTGCTAGAGATATTTGGCAACTAATGGATCAACTCCGGGTAAAACAGATTTATGGCGTGGGTTATTCTGCTGGGGGTATGACATTGTTGCAGATGGCATTGCAGCAACCCTCGAGAGTTCAATCGATGGTGTTAGCCGCCAGCGCTTTCACCGTTCTTGAATTTCGCTCCGATGAGCCGTTTGAACTTTTACCAGAGGCATATCAGCGGGACCTGCTGCGCAATCACAATGGAGATATGGAAAGGATCCGTTTGTTGCTCAGCGCGAAGTATGTCTCGGATATAACGTTGCCGGACCTCAGGGATCTAAAAACCCCTACACTGTTAGTGTCGGGTGACAGGGACCAATCGTTTCCATTGTCAGTTGTCGTCGAAACCTACTCCACTTTACCTCAGGCCAAGTTGTGGGTAGTTCCGGGGGTTGGCCATGCGCTCTTTTGGCCCTGGGGTGGCAGTGAGCGTTTGGCGAAGCAGTTCCCTGTGGAAGTATCGCGTTTTTTTCGTGAGTTTAAATAGAAGTTAATCTTTTTCTTCTAATTAGGGAAGACTGAGTAACGTCGTCCTGTTGGATTAGTTGTGCTGCGGTTATGCTAAAGCAGTCATGGTTAAATTTGGCTGAATATCGTGAATTACCATACCTGAACGTTCTTCAGAAAATGGGTTCTTTTTTATCTGCCCCAGCGATAGTCGGTATGCGTATATATTTTTAAAAGACATACTTACTTTTGATATCATCCCAAGAGGAAGGGAGAATGATATGACAGCAACAATCGAAGGTTATTGTGACGAGCGCTTTAGTGCGGTAAGAGATGTGCTTGAACAGCAAATAGAATCAGGTACCGATCTTGGGGCGTCGTTTTCGGTGACCTACCAAGGCGAAACTGTGGTTGATTTGTGGGGCGGCTACCTTGACTTGGCGCGCACCACGCCATGGCAAGAAGACACCCTGGTAAATGTTTACTCAACCACCAAGACCATGTCTTTTTTGTGCGCACTGATCCTTGCTGATCGGGGCGAGTTAGATTTTGATGCGCCGGTCAGTCGTTATTGGCCGGAGTTCGCGGCAGCGGGCAAAAGCGATGTCTTAGTGTGGCATTTTATGAATCACGCTGCGGGCTTATCGGGTACCGATGAACCACTGGCCGGAGATGACCTCTATGACTGGGAGAAGGTCATCGATGTGTTAGCACGGCAAGCGCCATGGTGGGAGCCAGGCAGTGCAAGTGGATATCATGCATTAACCCAGGGGTATTTAATCGGCGAAGTGGTGCGACGTATTACTGGTCAATCCTTAGGCCAATTCTTCGCGGAGACCGTCGCAAAGCCGTTACAAGCTGACTTCTTTATTGGCGTGCCATCGTCTGAATTAGCAAGAGTTGGTGACTTGGTGCCGCCTCCCTCTGATGGTGTTTTAGGAAGGGGCGGTGATGAGGATTCGATCGCAGTGCGAACCTTTAAGAGTCCAAGAACACATGCGCTCGATAGTCGAACGGATGCTTGGCGCCAGGCCGAGATACCAGCGGCTAATGGCCACGGTAATGCGAGGGCTGTGGCGAAAATTCATACGGCCCTCGCCAATGAGGGCCGTGTGGGTGACATCCAGTTGTTATCCCCTGAGATCTGCAAAAAAGTCACGGAAACTCGAATTTCAGGACAGGACCTAGTTTTTAACCAACCGATGGCGTTCGGGTTAGGTTTCGGGTTAATTCCAGCTGCGCAAAATAAAAGCAACCTATGCTTTTGGGGCGGTTGGGGTGGTTCCTCTGCGGTGATCGATCAAGACAATCGCTTGAGTCTCTCGTTTGTGATGAACAAGATGGCTGACGGCTTATTAGGCGACAGTCGAGGGACAAATTTGTCGGCCGCTGTGTTTAAAAGTTTACCAAGGTAGCCGCCGACATTTTTGCGTTGTCTCAAGGCCGGAGCGGAGCCTGCTTCAAGTAGGTAATGTGCGTCTTTTTCGTAGTGGAAGATCGCATCGATGAACGGCAGAGTGTCATCTTCCTCAAGCATTCAGGTATCAAATCTTTTTAGGTGCTGAACCTCGGTCCTCTGTCGGCAACAAAAGACAAATCTTGGGTCAAAGATTGAGATATAGTCTCGCCTTTGCGCTGTTTATAGTTGGGGGAGGGTGTGAAAACTTTGAAAAGGTTGGGCGTTGTTGCGCTATTACTGGTCTTTTGTGCCTATGCCGCCTATTTGGGCAGACACGAACTGACGCGTCTGCAGGAACAATTGCCGCCATTTACTGCAGCGGCAGGGGAAACACTGGAAGTGCGGATTCAAATGCAGGACGGCGTGAAACTGTTCACATCTGTCGTCTTGCCTGAAGGGGAGGGCCCTTTCCCATCGGTATTGCTCAGAAATCCCTACGCCCGTTTCACGCCCATCATGCGCGACACACTGTGCGGCCGCTTTATTCGTTACGGTTATGCCTGCGTACTGCAGGATGTGCGAGGCCAGGGCGAGTCGGAAGGTGAATGGAGTCCGATGGTGAACGAAGTTCGGGATGGTAGGGACACAATAAGCTGGCTGGTAGAACAACCGTTTCAGGACGGGAACATAGCCTTGGTAGGGCCTAGCTACCTCGCGTCGGTGCAATACGCCGTAGCAGCGTCGGGCTTACCGAGTGAAGTGAAAACGTTGGTGCCTGCGGTCTATACAACAGACCTTTCCACCATCCTTTACAGCAATGGCATGTTTCGACATGAAACCTTTACGGCCTGGGCAAGCATGATGCGGGGCTCGAACAGCGAGGTCGATGATGCTGGCGGTGACTACCAGAAAGCGATTCGGTACCTGCCACATAACAAGGTCGATACGGCGGTGTTTGGTTCGCCTATGCCCTGGTATCAGGACATGATTGATATCGAAAGGGCAAAAAGCACACTCTTTAACAACCCCGACGCGCGCTTGATGGCTCAGGTCCCAGAGCATATTGAGGTGCCTATACTAATGGTGAGTGGCTGGTACGATGTGTTTTTTGGCGGCCAGATGGCCGATTGGGAAAGGTTGGCGACACGCAGCAGCAGCCGGTTTGTGCTCGGTCCATGGACGCATGCGGGCGCTAGCGGTGAAGCATTTGAGATTGAGAATGCGCAAGGGGGGTTGTTTCAGTGGAAAGAGATGTTGCCATGGCTAGACCACCACTTAAAGGGGCAGCCGCTAACGAATCCGCCGGGGCTTTACACGTTCGCAATGGGCGAGAACGAGTGGCACTTATACAAGGAATGGCCCGGACCCACTGTCTCAAAAAATTTCAGCTTAAACAATTTGCCGGATTCGCCGAGTTGCGACGGTGGCAAACTCGCGTTCGAAAAAGATACAAGCGAACCGGTCAGCTATCGATATGATCCACTTGACCCTGTGCCAACGATGGGAGGCGCGGGTATGCTTGCTTTTATTTTGCCCGGCTTCGAGGGTGCCGCACCGGCAAACGTACTGCAAGAGGGTTTGTGTAATCGAGCAGACGTTTTATCTTTCGTCACGCCTCCTCTCGATGCTTCGCTGTTGATTGCCGGCCAGATTAGCGTCAACTTAGAGATAGCCTCCAGCGCCCCAGATACCGCTTTTACGGCGAAGCTCATTGAGGTCTTTCCGGACGGCAGAGCCATTAACATCAGAGACAATATTACTTCCCTTGCTTACCGAGAGGGGGGGCTCGATCGTCTAGCGTATTCCCCCGGTGATGCCATCAACGTAACCATCGACATGTGGCCGATCGAGTGGCGGGTATCTAGCGGCTCGCGAATTCGATTAGATATTTCTTCTTCAGATTTCCCTAAGTTTCATGCCCACCGAAACCGTTCGGGGCCTTGGGCGGAACAAGACGGTGTTGACGTAGCGACGCAGACGCTGATTGGCGGTACATTGGAATTGCCCGTTTCTGAGCGTTGAGCGGGCCAACCAGCAACGGTTAAGTAATACAAATTTACTGCTCCGCAACCCGAGCTTAAGGTTGCAGCGTCAAAATGATGAGAGAATGTCTCTTGCACTGCATTTCTCTAGTGCTGCGTTTGTTTGCGGCACGTCTATCAAGCAAATTGAAACGACTTACGATAGATATAAATTTACGAGGCCGGTGGTAGTTTTTATACGCCAATCATAGGATAGGGACTAGCGAGAGTTGCAGACCTAGTGCACACTGCAGAAAGCAGAGAACTTCGAGACTAAGATCAAGGGCCGTATATGAAATACGAGGCAGTTTTACGCTTGTTAGCTTTTCCAGTCCTATGCGTGAGGTGTGCGTCTTGATAGAAGCCCCACCTATATCGATCTATCTTGACTTGGCGAGTTTTGCACTTATCTTTGTTTCCTGTTCGGTTGTCGCCATGGCTTCACACATCTCTGGCAGTACGAAAGGATTTGTTGTGTTGAGAGACATCGGGGTGCCAGTAGCGCTAGTCGGAGCGCTAGCTGGGGCTTATGGTATAGCACTCAACCTCTCTGACCCCTCTTTAATCTATCAGTCGACGTCGTTACTGCTAGTGACGGCCCTATATGGCGGCATAGTTTCTGGATTAGGTATTTTTATTGGCGGCCAAGAACCGTCAATAGATAGTAAACCTAATTCGCCCTTACTGATCTATCTGGCAACCTTTGTTACTTTTTTCATGTGTCTCTGGGGTATGGAAGTTGCGGCGGGCCTAAAACAATTTTTTGTGCCGGTTCTGTTATTCATATTTGGGATAGTCGGTGTGCTTGCGTTTGTGAGAAGAAAAAAATCGGTTGTAGGAGTGCTAGCGGATGCCGCTTTATTCGCTTCCTTGCTCTGTGTGATTATAGGACTCATCGCCCGGTTTTCTGATTATGTTCAAGCGGGATTACAAATATCAATGGGTGGCTTGGTTCTAGGGTTGCTAACGTACCTATTTAGTGTCTGCATTTCATATGGTGTCGGTTCTCAAGGCGAAATAGACGCACAACGCCAGAACTGGCACTGGCTTGAATTAACTGGTTTCTTGCTTTTTATGTACTTTGCGCCAGAAACACTTCGTGAAGTGTTGTTGGCTTAAGACATGTAAGCTGCACGAGAAAAGCAGGCAGGCTGTTAATTTCTGTCGGCTCAGCGCCGTTCCAACTACCCCTGATGCTTTCTGCGCTGAGCAGTAAAAATTATTGATTCAACGCTGTAACCAAAATCGTACTATTGTTGACGGCGTTTCAGCTTTTCCCTAATTTCAGTCCATCATCGTTTTCCAGAGTATGATGACTGGTCATCTACTAGTTTGACATCCCGTGCCAGAGCCCCTAAGAAAAATGGGTGCGCTTGCTCATTCACAACTCTACGGAAACAATTACGCTGAAAAGGCGCGGCTGCATAGTATTGTTTCATTGGTTTGGGGTCGCACATTCTGATATCTACCCAAGCGAAATAAACGAGGAAATTTTTATGAAAATACAATACTTCACAGCACTCGTTGTAACATTCAGCCTGTTGTCATCAACGGTAGTGGCAGATACCGCAGATGAGGTCCGTGAGGTCATTCTAAAAAACATGGCACATATGAATCAGGCCTTGAATCAAGATCCGATGCGTATTTCCAAACTGGGCTCAAAAGAATTTTTTTCCAGCGGTGGCCTACTCAATCATATTGATAGGTCATCAAAGGGTAATTCGTTTGACTTTTTCGAAGGCAGTCGCAAGCATATTGAGGTCTTAGTACTAGTCGAAGGAAAAGCAGCGGTAGCCCATTTCTATCAAGAGGCGGTGATGCAGCCTAAAGAACGACCCGCGGTACCTAATTACCGAACTAGAGTCACCCAGGTTTTTGTCAAGGAAAGCGGCGGTTGGAAAATTCGCGCTGGACATTGGTCGCCATTAGTAGGTGGCGCCGGAACCTCACAAACAGTTGTTAAATAATATCGAAATACGGTTCGCGGCTTTGTTTTGCTAAAGCCGCAATAAAGGCGCTTAACTCTCTTGGGTTGGGCTTGAGGGCAAGAACCGTAAGCCTCTTCACACGCCTCAGCTAGCATCAAAGTATTGGCGCAATTCTGCGCGTAATACTTTGCCGGTCGCGTTGACGGGTAAAGCTTCGATGATGATCATTTTTTCGGGTAGCTTGAAGACGGCCATGCCCTGGTCTGTTAGGTATCGAGTTAGGTCTTCCAGTGAAATTACGTGACCGGCTTGTGGCACGACGGCGGCACCGATCCGCTCACCAAGCACGGGGTCTTCGAACCCTGTTACGGCGACCGCATTGATACCGGGACAACCTGCCAGTACGCCATCAATTTCATCGGGTGAGATTTTCATGCCGCCTCGCACGATAATGTCTTTGGATCTGCCGATGAATCGGTAATAGTCTGATTTCCCCGCCTCTTCTGGGATTTCGAAAACGTCGCCAGTTCTAAAATAACCCTTCTCAGAAAAAACGATTTGGTTGGTTTCCGCTGCTTGCCAGTAGCCATCAAAGACCGAGGGTCCGGCAATCTCGAGTTCCGCGCGAACGCCGGGTTCGGTTACGACCTCTCGAGTGTCGAGATCGACTAATCGTGTTTGGGTCATCTCGCCGACGCGCGCCTGCCAAACCTTGCCGGCAAGACCAAAGCGGGGGAAATAATTCGCCCGGTCCAGCGGGTCAGGGAGATCGGTACCGCTGGATGCTAAGCATAATCCTTCGTTAGAACCGAAGATGTTGGCCACCATAATGTTGTAGTCAGTTTGGAATGTGCTGACCATCCATTCACTCAACGGGGCACCACCTGAGCCTATTGCCCGCAGGCTAGACAGATCGATGGCATCGAGAACAGCACGCTCATTGAGTAACATCGTCAGCACTGCCGGTGGAGCGATGGTGTAAGTAATTTGCTCTGATTGAATCTGGTTGAGATAGAGCGGCAGCTCGAATGGGTGATGCAGGACTAATGTGCATTGTGCGGTAATCCAAGGGAAGAGAAAACCGCCAATGGCTGCCATGTTAACCAGAGGAAAGGGGTTGAGTAGAACGTCGGTGTTTGTGATATCAGCGACATCGGTCGTTGCTAAGCCGGAGATGCGCCAGTGATTATGACTGCGCGGCACACCCTTCGGCTGGCCGGTTGTGCCCGAGGTCCAGCAGATGCTGAAAATGTCGTCAGCGCTGCGCTTTAGTCCATCGACGTAGGTTTGCCAGTTTTCGAGGTCGATAACGGTATCAAGGTCAAGCTGGAGGCTACCAGCGACAGGATGGTCACCGAAACAAAAAACAGGACAGACGTCCGCAAAGACGGACAAGCGAGATTCTGCGAAAGAGGTTTCCTTCAGCCTTCGTGTCGTCAAAAAACCTTTGGGTTGGATTGCCTGAATTGCATGATTCAGCTCGAATGGGCCGTATTGCACAGGCACTGGACTGACAATAGCACCCAGACGATCAAGAGCAAAATAGGTGATGACCAGTTCTGAGATGTTAGGTAATTGAACTAGCACAATATCGTCTTGACGAATACCACCGTCGTAGAGCTGTGTTGACAGGGCTTCTACTCGTACCTGTAACTCAAGGAACGTGAGCCTCAGCGGGTTGCCGTCGACAAGGGATAATCGGTCGGGTTGATCGACCAAGGCGAGGCTAGCGCCCCGCTTTCTGAGAGCCTTTTGCAGCCAGTCACTGAGAGTTTCATCGCCCCACCAACCGGCTTTTCGATATTTTGCAGTAAGCGTCTTGGGCGTTGTTTGCATAACGAGCTCCTGTTACGTTTTTCGTTACCCTATTTGCAAAGTACCACTCGTGAGATTACCACTCAGATCTTGAGTCAGGGTAATTGTTTGTGTCAATAGTACTCAGCGAAAGTAACACAGAATATGGTAATTAAGATAGATTTGCGTATCATAAAAAGGAGGAGCGTCCGGCGTGTACCCGACTGGTGATAAAGAAGCTGGTGCGAAACGCAACGATTACATTTCAGATGAATATTGAGTGTAGAGGGAAGCTATGGATTACAGTGATATTGAGTTTGAAACCGCCAATGGCGTGGCCCAGCTTCGATTGAACCGGCCAGAGTCACTTAATAGTTTTACAGACAGGATGCAGGCCGAAGTGCTTGAAGTGCTGGAGCAGGCGGCGGTCGATCCTGTGGTTCGGGCAGTGGTGATCACTGGCAACGGTCGCGGTTTTTGCGCAGGGCAGGATTTGGGCGCTATCGCGGACAGTGACGATGATCTCAGGGATAGTCTGGAAAAATTCTACAATCCTTTGGTGCGCTTGATTACCATGATGCCGAAACCGGTCTTGTGTGCGGTCAATGGTGTTGCTGCTGGTGCTGGCGCAAATCTCGCGTTAGCCTGTGACATCGTGATCGCTGGTAAAAAAGCCAGTTTCATCCAGCCATTTGCCAAACTGGGACTGGTCACTGATACCGGCGGCACGTGGATATTGCCGCGACTGGTTGGCCTCGCCAGAGCCAGAGGGTTGGCTATGCTAGGGCCAAAGATCAGCGCTGATCATGCAGAATCTTGGGGCATGATATGGCAGGTTGTCGAAGATGAAGCGCTAATGGACACAGTACTGAATCTGGCTAGAGATATGGCGATCCAGCCAACGCGCGCCTTTGCGCTTCAGAAACTGGCATTTACCGAGTCAGCCGTGAATAATCTCGATACTCAGTTGGAACTTGAGCGGACATTAATGAGTGAAGCCGGTAAAACCGAGGATTATCACGAAGGGGTGGCGGCATTCCTTGAAAAGCGAGCGCCGGTATTTAAGGGGAAATAAGTCATCATGTCTGAAGAACTGGCGATAGCCTGTGTTGATGTCATGTTAAAGGGCGATGCATGTAGTCGAGCCCTGGGAATGCGGGTCGTTGAAGTCGACGAGCGTCGGTCTGTCGTGTCCATGACCGTCCGCGCGGATATGGTAAACGGCCACAACATTTGCCATGGTGGCATGATTTTTTCGCTAGCCGACAGTGCGTTTGCCTTTGCCTGCAACAGTGAAAACCAGTCCGCCGTGGCGGCGGGTGCGCAAATCGATTTCCTCAACCCGGCGAAACTCGGCGAAGAACTAACAGCGACCGCGCGGGCTGTTCACCAAGCGAAGCGTCGAGGCATTTATGAGGTCAAGGTCGTAAATCAGGACGGCGTGACGATTGCATTGCTGAAGGGGCAGTCACACCGCATCGGTACGACGTTGGTGCCGGGGAGCTAGAATATTATGGAAACAGAAATAACCGACGAGGCAATGCGATTCGAGCAGCGGGTGGACGCGGAAGAGAAGATTGAACCCAAGGACTGGATGCCCGACGCCTACCGCAAAACCCTGATTCGTCAGATATCGCAGCATGCGCACTCAGAGATCATCGGAATGCAGCCCGAGGGTAACTGGATTACGCGCGCGCCGACGCTGCAGCGAAAGTGCGTTTTGCTGGCGAAAGTTCAGGATGAGGGCGGTCATGGCCTTTATCTCTACAGTGCTGCTGAAACACTCGGTGCCACGCGAGAAGCAATGATTGACGCGCTGCATTCTGGCGCTGCGAAATACGCCTCAATTTTTAATTATCCGGCGCTGACATGGGGTGACATTGGCGCGATCGGCTGGTTGGTAGACGGCGCGGCGATTGTCAATCAGGTATCGCTTCAGCGAACGTCTTATGGCCCTTATGCCAGAGGCATGGTTCGGATCTGCAAAGAAGAGAGTTTTCATCAGCGGCAGGGCTATCACATTATGATGACTCTGATGCGGGGCAGTGATGAGCAGCAATTGATGGCACAGGATGCCCTTGATCGAATCTGGTGGCCCACACTAATGATGTTCGGGCCGCATGATGCCGAATCAGCGCATTCTGCCCAATCCATGAAGTGGAAAATCAAGCGCCAGAGTAACGACGAACTGAGACAGAAGTTTGTCGACGAGACGGTGAAGCAGGCTAACGTGATTGGTCTGAAAATACCGGACCCGGACCTCAAGTGGAACGAGGCGCGAGGTCACTACGACTTTGGTGCTATTGATTGGGAGGAATTCCAGCAGGTCGTTTCAGGCAATGGGCCATGCAATCGAGAGAGGTTGAGCCACCATAAGAAAGCCCATGAAGCAGGCTCATGGGTGCGTGATGCCGTTACTGCTTATGATCACAAACGCCGTCAGAAAGACCGCGAAG
>CAXRCG010000309.1:0-6357 GCA_964228885.1 Pseudomonadales bacterium
TGCTATTGAGTCAACCAAAACCACTACCCGGAACATGCAGCTTCAGTAGTGCTGGTAATGTAACTGGAGGAACGTCAATTAAGACACCTTTTCAACTGTCTTCTTTGCAGTCGTCTTCCCGAGAGTCTAAGCATCAATTAACCCTGTTAAAAGGGCCTGAAAGAATCGATTTCGGCTGGTGGGACGAGGATGATCTTAACAAGGTTATTACCCGTGATTACTACGTTGCAACGATAGACAATCAGGGTTCGCTACTATGAATATTTCAGTACAGCAATGACAAACGATGGTATTTACATGGCATCTTCTCATAGAATACGTTTGCCTGATAAAAACAATGACAGTCAATTAAATAACAACCAGAAGTATCACAATACCAAAAGGAAAAACCGATGAACCTCGCAGAACTCGAAATGGAATCTATTACCGGAGAACAAATCTCCTTTTCAGAATTTAAAGACCAGGCATTACTAATTGTTAATCTCGCCAGCCAATGAGGACTCACCCCTCAGTACGCAGGTCTGCGTGCCCTACATGAACAAGGTGATGTGAAAGTATTGGGTTTTCCATGCAATCAGTTTGGTGCTCAGGAACCCGGCACAAACGAGGAAATAATGGCATTTGCACAGTCAAGATATGATGTGAACTTTCCAATGTTTGCCAAAATAGAAGTCAACGGAGACGGCGCTGCCCCGCTATATCAATGGTTAAAGACGGAACAAACCGAAGAGGATGGCACGATAGATATCCCTTGGAATTTTGCAAAATTCCTGGTCAACAGAAATGGTGAGGTAGTGAAACGTTTTCATCCTAAAGTCACACCGGAAGAAATTTCCGCTAACTTAGCCTCTCTGTTGTAACAGTGTTTTAGAAATGACAGATAGTCAGTCCTATATCGATCGTAAGTCGTATTTTGACAATTTAATTACGATTTACGGTCGAAAGCCTGTGCTAGAGGTGTTTCAAACTACTGATATTCTGCCGAAACGCCTCCACCTTGCCGACAGCAATCAAATCAGTGGCATCCTGAAAGAAATACTAGCGCTCGCGAAACGGAAAAATACAGAAGTCTACTACCACAGCAAAAAAGCGCTCTCTCGAATATCTAAAAATGGAAAACAAGATCAGGGAATAGCCGTGGATATCGAGGTACCGCGATACCAGGCACTAGAAACCCTTACAAAACCTGCTGATGATGCTGAACAGGAGACGCTAACAGAAATTATCGCACTTGACAGGATCACCAATCCCCAAAACCTTGGCATGATTGTAAGAAGCGTCGCGGCATCACCCTGCCGCGGATTGCTCATTCCCCGCACTGGCTGCGCACGTCTCGACCCTCTCGTGATAAAGGCAAGTGCGGGCACATTATTTCGGGCACAGATCTATCACTGCGACACAATTGAATCAGGTATTGAATATCTGAAAGCGACTGGCTTTAGGGTCTTGGGATTAGCGGCAAATGGCTCGCTTGCCCTATCCAATGTTGCACGAGCCGGACGACATGTTTTTGTACTGGGCAACGAAACGAGCGGTATTTCAGACGCAGTTCGACACGCATGTGACGACATCGTCAGCATTCCACTGGCCAATGACGTTGAATCACTGAATGTCAGCGTTGCCGCCAGCATCGTTTCATTTCGCACAGTCAGTTAACAGATAACTTCGATATCATCCTCTATCACTCAGCAAGACTCTGGTTTATTCTTTAAGTAATCGAAGAAACAGGGACAAATCAATGACACAGACAATCATTCCGGCTGATTGGCAGATAAAACGGTTATCGGGCTCACTGGGCGCAAGCGTGACAGGGCCCAAAATCTGTGATGTCAGCGAACAGGATCTAGACGCAATTAAAGCGTTGCTAACGGAACATCTGGTGCTTTTTTTCCCGGATCAATCGCCAAGCAAAGAGGACCATATTGCCTTTGGGCGTAACTTCGGCGAGCTTGAAGGACATCCAAATCTGTCAAACAACGCGGAGTATCCGGAATTATTTGAACTGGTAGCAACTCAGGGCGGTGTCGCTGATGAGTGGCATACAGACATCACCTTCAGGCCTGAGCCGGCTCTGATGTCGATTCTTCATATGGTGAAATGTCCTGACGTTGGTGGCGATACACTCTGGTCGAGCCTGTACGCCGCTTATGATGAACTGTCACCACCCATGCAGGCCATGTGCGATGGTTTAACAGCCCTGCACGATGCGCACCCCCATAATCATCCGGAACAAATGGCTGTCCACCCTGTCGTCAGAAGGCATCCGATTACTGGCCGAAAAGCACTTTATGTTAACGAGCACTTCACAAGAAGAATCGTGGAATTGAACTCAACCGAGAGTGAAGCCATGTTACGTTATCTGACCAACTGGGTGAAACAACCGAGATTTACTGTTCGTTATCAATGGTCAGCAGGCACTATCGCTATGTGGGATAACCGATGCACGCAACACATGGTGTTGAATGACTTTGTGGGCGAAAGAATCATCCAGCGCGTGACGATTATGGGGGACAAACCTGAAGCCGCCGAATCTTCGCAGTGGCAACCCTACGTAAGAGACGGCCGACTTTCAGCAATGAGCCGACACGACAGGCAACTTCATCAATTTCAGAAGAAAACGAATCAAGGCACCTTTGCCTGACTTCTTAACTCTTACCCCTTACCTTGGAAAAGTAAGTCAAAAGGCTATAAGCGCATAGCATAGGTGATGTCGGTATCGCTCTCTTCAACAGCATGGAAACCCAGCCTGGGGTACCAGGCTGCCGCCCGCTGATTATCCTTTCCCACGCCAAGATGCACGCCAGCAACTCCCAGCATCTGTAAACGTTCTAAAAACGTCTCAATGAGCCTGGCCCCTAATTTCTGCCCCTGACCTTGAGGTAAAATATCGATGTGTAAGTGGGCGGGATACTTATCTTCAGCAACAGACCTTGGATAACCCATGTGAATGATTCTAATTAGGCTCGCCTCACGAGATTTGTCCGCATGGCCGCGTAACGGATAAGCCTGCCTCAGCGTTGGCCACCACATTGTTTCGCACCAGTCGGCAAAATGCCGAGAGTCACTTGTACCTAGAATGTATCCGCAGACCCTGCCATTCAGAGTGAGCACAAAACAAAGATCAGGCTCAAACATCACGTAGGGAGCAGCATAGATATGCCCCAATATGTCTCTGTCGAGGCTGCCGGTTGCATCGGAACCGCTTGCGCCAGTTTCAAGGCAGATTTGATAAAGCATCGGCATGTCAACCGGATGATAAACACGAATGTCAAATGCTTTCATTGGAATGCCCTGTTTGTGACCATTTCTAGCTAGGTTTTCTGTATTCAGGCAGTTTCACCAAGTAGTATTAGCCCTACCGATTAAATTAACAGTTTCAGGAGATATAGTGCCAGCGCCGCTAGAAGATATAACAGTAATAGAAATCGATAATTGGATGGCCGCACCGAGTGCAGGGGCAATCCTCGCCGATATGGGTGCGAGAGTCATCAAAATTGAACCATTACAGGGTGACCCTATGCGTAACAGCAGCCGACCAGCCAAGGTGGACGGTTTAGCAGATTATGATTTCCAATTCGATGTTGATAATCGAGGCAAAGAGTCCGTTTGTATGGACCTTACAAACCCTAAGGCGCAAAAACTCGTGCTGAAACTTTGTGGGAAAGCAGAGATTTTTCTATGCAACTTATTACTTGAGCGCCAACAAAAGTATCAACTTGATCCTGCAAGGGTCATGAAATCAAATCCTTCGATTGTGCATGCAACCCTTACGGGATACGGTACCTCAGGTCCTGACGCTTGGCGTCCTGGTTACGATGTGACTGCTTTTTTCGGTAGGTCGGGGCTTTACGACGCGATGCGAGAGGGAGACACAGGTACTGTACCCATGGCCCGACCTGCTCAGGGGGACCATACGACGGGGCTTGCACTAGTAGGAGCGATCCTAGCAGGCCTCAGAGTTGCAGAGAAAACCGGCATAGGACAAGCTGTCGAAACCTCGTTATTTGAAACGGCTGTTTGGACTCAGGCCAGCGACTACTGCACGACCGCTGTCGATGAAGCACCCGTTAGGAAACGCGCGCGAGACCAAATGCTTTTACCCACCGCTAATAGATACCCTTGCGGTGACGGAAAGTGGATAGTATTCAACATGCCCGAGGCATCGTATTGGCCAAAGTTTTGTCATGGCCTAGGTAAACCGGAATGGCTAACAGATGAACGTTTCGCTGACCCCAAAGGGCGATATCGACATATGCACCTACTGGTGCCTGAAATTGATGCGGTACTCGCGACCAAGGGGCGTGATGAATGGGGCAAGATATTTGATGAGGCGGGGCTTATCTGGGGACCGGTACTTGGCCTTCATGAGGTACCTTCTGACCAACAGGCACAATCAATTAACTTGTTTCCAGTCATAAGCAATCAGGAAATTGGCGAGTATCGCTCGGTCAGTATACCGATGAGATTTCACAACGCTGAGGTTGGCCCAAGGCGCAGTGCGCCCGCGACGGGTGAACACACTCGCAGAACTCTTGAGGAGCTCGGCCTAACTCGCACCGAAATTGAGTCGATGCTAAAAAATAAAGTGATTGCCTAGTGCTACACGCCTCGTTTAAAGAACGGGGCAAAGATTACCATCAACGTTGATGGAAGTGCCGCTGATGTATCCGCCGGCATCAGAGCAAAGTAAACAAGCGAGACCGGCGCATTCATCGGTCTCGCCAATGCGTCCCATGGGTAAGCCCTTACCAGAGGCTACAGTAAATTCTTCCAGACTCATGTCATTTCCTGAACGCTCGTGAGCTCTGACAACCTGGTCTGAGAAAATACGCCCAATATTCAACCCATTCACTAGCACATTGTAAGCTGCACCTTCACTTGCCAACACTTTGGTTAGCGCCATACCCGCAGCACGAGTGACAGAAGTGGGTGCCGAATTGGCAGTTGGCGACTTTGCGAAAGTGTTAAGCATGTTAATGATACGTCCCCATTTTCTTTCTTTCATACCGGGAAATACAAGCCGACTCATTCTTACCGCTGCCATTAGCTTTAAATCAATATCGTATTGCCATTGCTCGTCAGTGATTGACGTAAATTCCCCCGCCTGGGCAAAGCCAGCATTGTTAACAAGCACATCGACCCTGCCAAAATCATTGATGACTTGCTTAAAAATAGACTCAATATCACCGGCATTACTCACGTCGCCAGTATAGCCCAAACATTTTTGTGAACTTATGGTTGAAATGTCTTTTGCCGCCTGAACTACCTCCTCTTCATTGCGAGAAACCAGAGCAACCTCAGCCCCGCATTCAGCGAATTTCATGCCCATTGCATAACCAAGCCCCTTACTGCCCCCAGTAATAAGAGCAATTCTTCCCGCCATACTGATTTTCATCTTTAAATATCCCTAAAGTTTTTGATACACGCTAACGACCAGAATCCTAATCACCGACCACGTTCTAGTCCTATTACATCTGAATTAGTTCTACAGCGCCGGATAAACATAACTGGATTGTAAACCCAAGGGGAAACCAATGAACCAATAGCCCAACAAGAACAACGTCCAAACCAACAGGAAACTTAATGAGTAAGGCAACATCATCGCAACCACCGTGCCAATGCCAGTGTCTTTCACATAACGCTGCGAAAATACAACAACTAATGGGAAGTAAGGCATCAGGGGCGTGATGATGTTTGTTGAGGAATCTCCTATACGATACGCAGCCTGCGTAATGTCGGGTGAAATGCCTAACTGCATCAGCATCGGAATTAATATCGGTGCTAATAGCGCCCACTTGGCCGACGCCGACCCAATAAATAGATTGACGATGCCACTAATAAAAATCACACCGACGATGGTAATAGCGGATGGCATTGCGAGACTCTGGAGTACACTTGCGCCCTGCAAAGCAAGCAATGCACCCAAGTTCGATCGGGCGAACTCACTGATAAACAATGAGGCAAAAAATGCCATAACGAGATAGTAAGACATGCCTCGCATAGATTCACTCATGCCTGCAACGATGTCATGATGGGAATTCACAGTACCTGCGACATAGCCATAGACGATGCCAGGGATCAGAAAGAAGATAAAAATAAGCGTTACGATACTCGCCATTAGAGGCGAACCAGCCGCCGCCAGCCCCCCGCTCGCCGCTCGCCAACTTGAATCGTCAGGTAATGAAGTGATAACAAGAATTACCGCCGTCACAATCATCGACAACAAGGCCATATACAAGCCCTTTCTTTCAATGTCGGTGAGAGATTCAAGTACAGGCGCATCAGCAAGGTCACCATCAACCTCTGTTGCCGCTAGCCGGGGTTCGATCACCTTGTCGGTCAGATACCAACCAACAC
>CAXRCG010000310.1:0-33165 GCA_964228885.1 Pseudomonadales bacterium
AATCAATTTTTTAACAAACACAACACGACCGGTTGTGAAGCCGCCGGAGTCAGCCTCCGCAAAAAAGTTTCGAGGTTATCTTCTACCTGCCTTAGGGGTGGTCGCCCGGGTTCCTCTAGTAGGACGGCGCCGGTTGAGTTGTTGATGCTCAGAAAGTATTCCGAATCTGCCTCAGTGGTGGCAATAAAAAGTGTAAGGGGTTCTTTTAGTTGTCGTTTAGCAAGCGCGTGGCCGATGAAGTTTTCAATGAGACGATCAAAGTCTGCTTGATTCCACAATTGAATAAGGCTTGCGTGCCCTTCTATGGATTTTCCTTCGATTGTGCTAGACCAGAAACTCGAGAAGTACTCGACAATATCGGGGTGAATAGTCGTTTCAAGCGCATTTTCCAGCCCGGAAAAATCGACCTTGGGCGTCTGGGGAACGGGCCTCCATGCAATAAGTTCGGACGCTTGAGTTCGATTCCTATTTTCAAATGCAGGTAATTCACACAGTGAGCGCCACTCTGCATCATACTCTGCATAAAAGACACCCTCGTCGGTGAGTCGAAGCGCATTTTTAATGAGCTCGGAGAGCGCCAGTTGAATTGAACCCATGAGAAGTTAATGTGACAGATAAAAACACACTATAACAGTTTATGCGCTTGGTTTTTGTGACTGTCTTGAAATTTCGCCAGATGCTTTTTTATCAGCGCGTCTTTCTCATCTATTCTCTGGCTTCTTTTCGACCCCTGCGGTCATCGAAGTTGCTGCGGTGTTTCTCCCTCCGAGAAAGGAACTTCAGCGCTTTTTCCCTGTCCTCGAGCTTCATCTCCCTTAATATCGTACGCATATTTTCATGAGTAACGAGCTGAAACTTGTTTGAGGCGGATCTGAGATCCTTTAATGCAAGATTGAGTTTTTTCTCATCAAGAGGCTCTTCAGTAATGGCGGAAGAGAGTCTTTGTCTCGCATCGCGCATTTCCTGGCGAACAGTGCGGAGGGACCCTGAACGTTCTTTTAATTGCGGGCGCAGTTCTTTTCGTTTTTCATCACTCAGGTTTCGTAACATCCAGCCCATATGGTTTGGCAAATGAATTGGTGGTCCGCCAAAAACAGATCTGCCAATCAATCCGCCAATGAACAACAGGTTTAGCGCTAGCGAACAAATCAGCACAACAATCATCGCTCGGTTCTTTTCTTTCGTTACCGGTAAATTTTGATCCATTATTCCTGTCCCTCACTTTCTGATATCAGGCCCATGACATAAATGTCCTCTTCCCACTCGAGAAGGTAATCGTCTGATCCCGTGTCGATCACAGAACCAAGGTAGACGCCAGCCAACAGAGGTATACAGGCTACGATTGCCGGCCGCCAAATGACAAAGGACCCATTCGCATAGGGTCCGAGCCAGTACCACAGTTTGGAAAACAGATCTGCCTGTTTTTTTTCAGCACGATTGACGGTTTTCACTGAAATTTGGTTGAGGATATCAAGTTTCAGATTTGTTGGTTGCGCCACGAGATCGGCGTCTAATGCTTCATCGAGACTGCGTAATTCTTTGACTATTTCTATGGCGTCGCGGTCACCTTGGAGAAATATCAGAGCGGCGTTTCTGTCAGCCTCCGGCCATCGCTCGCTTCGGGTGCCGTAAGCTTCTATCAATTCTTTGAACCTTTGAATGTTCATATTATGACTTACCGTCTTCGATTAATATTTTTCTTAGTTTCAATCTGCCTCGAGAGAGCAAAGATTCGAGCGCGTCTACGCTAACCTCCATGATATGGGCAGCATCCTTGTTTGAAATACCTTGGTAGTGACACATAATGATGGCGCTGCGCTGACGTTCCTGCAGTTTCATGAGTGCCTGTTTTACATCATGTTCTTGAGTTCTTTTCGCTAACTCATGATCCGGCTCTGCACCTCCTGATGTTGCGGTGCTATTTGTGTGAGCAGACATCGAGGCAAGGTGCGGGGTGTCTTCTGTTTGATAACTCTCTGAAGAATCTTGTACATATCGGTTATTCTTTCGAAAATAGTCGATACATAGATTGTGAGCGATGTTATGCAACCAAGTTGATAGCTTTGATGACTCTGGCTTATAACTTTCTGCACGCGTCCACAACCTAAGAAACACTTCTTGTGTTATGTCCTCGGCGTTGGTGGCATTACCTATCATTCTGACGGTATATCGGTTAATGCCAGAGAGATGGATATCCAATAATGTTTTGAAAGCAGCCTGGTTCTTACTTTCAACCAGTTTGACCAACGCTGCCTCAGATTTCTGGACCAATCAGGACTCCTAGTCAAAATTCCGATGAATGCCACGACCACCTCGTTTGCCTATGCCACGTGGAGGCCTAACTTCATTAGCGTTAATGTAACCGTCCAGGTTTTCATCCATTCGGTTGAAAGCGCCAAGCCTCATCTCTTCCTGTGATAAGCCACCATCACCGTTAGTATCCATTACGTTGAAATGCTCAGTGAGCTTCGCTATGCGATTTGCCATTTTGTTCTCTATTGCTGCTTCGCGTTGCTCGTGCCTTGACTTGATTTGTTCTTCGATTTCCGCAAGTGTCACGACACCATCGTTGTTTGCATCAGCCTCGCGAAAAGGCGATCTTCGACGAGGTTGGAATTCATCAACAGAAACCTGTCCATCCCCATCTGCGTCCAGATGCTGAATAAATCTCTCTGCTCGTGTTCCGTCATCTTTTGCCATGGCTAAAGTAGAAAGGCTTAATGAAACAAGCAGCAAGGAGAAGGTTTTAAGTAATGTCCGGTTCTGCATCTTTTATGTCCTCTGTAGCGTCAATAGGGTAAGTAGGGATACTTCTTATACTCTTACGCTTTCTCTCTTAAAACCCGTCGGACTACTTGAAAGAATTGCTTGCTGTTGCGAAAACCTTTGGTTGACCATGTTTTCTCAGAACGTCTGTAAATTTCAAAAAGGTTTTACTACAACTAGAATCAGAATTGGGATCACGATGATTAACGCACCCTCGTTGTATAGTCGAAAGAACAGCGACGTGTGTATCGTATGATCTCTTTGCATTAAAATGACATAGCGCCAGGACTGATAGTGATATGCAAGCAGCAAAACGACGAAGCCCAGTTTTGCAATGAGCCAATTGCCACTGAAACCGTACCCCAACCACAGCCAGATACCTAGTCCCAATGCCAACAGCGCCATAAGTGAAGAGAACCGAAACAATTTAGACGCCATGACGATAAGACGCTGGACATCTTCTGCAGCCGCTTTCCCTTCCACAAAATGGACGATTATCCTTGGCAAATAAAATAGACCCGCCATCCACGCCATGACGAAAAGAATGTGAAAGGTTTTAATCCAGAGCATGAACGATATCCTGATTATGGGTTCCCTGAATGGAAACGGGTGGTTATTGGGTATAATAACCTGATGCGGTCCAACCCATCCATTCTCGGCTAACCAATGATGCCTCTTGATCAAAACAGTGTCTTCTTTCTGATTCTGGTATTTGTTGGCGCGGTAGTGCAATCCCTTACAGGTTTTGCCATGGCGCTCATTATACTGGGGGGTGTTGCAGCTTTGGGATTGGCAGGTATTAGTGAGACCGCAGCGGTTGTGAGTATTTTATCCTTGATTAATGCTGGTCTAGCATTGCGCTACAACTACCGTCTGATCGATTACGCAATGATGAAAACCATGAGTATTGGGATGGTGCCTGCAGTCTTTGTAGGTCTCTTAATTCTCGAGTACATGTCTGAGGCTTTCAGCGATTTGCTGAGAATATCGCTTGGCGTGATGATCATCTCTGCCGGCATATTGCTGTTTCTTAAACCTACACCCTATCCGGCAATCTCGGGAACATCTACACAGAGCCTCATAGGTGCACTTGGTGGTGTAATGGCGGGAACTTATGGTGCCGGTGGTGCACCGTTCGCTTATCTCTTATACCGCCAACCACTCGACTTTAATATTGTGAGGGCAACTTTATTGGCGCTTTTTGCTATCTCAACACTGACCCGAACCGTATTGGTAGGTGCGAGCGGCAGTTTAAGTAGTTCAGTGCTCAGTTTGGTGGTGCTTGGCTTGCCTATTGTGCTTATTGCAACCTTGGTGAGTGTTAGGCTCAGCAAATTTCTACCAGACGCTTTACTTCGGAAGTTTACGTTTTTTTTGTTGATGCTGGTCGGGACATTCCTAATCGTGAAATAGCTTCTATTTCTTCGAGCGAGCTGTGAGATAATTCAATGATAATTCGATCAAGAACCGGCAACATCAGGAAAACGAAAGCAGATGGGTAAATTTGACGATATAAGACCCTACGAAGACGATGAAGTGACGGGTGTACTGAAGCGCCTGATCAACGACCAAGAATTTCTAGGTTTTTTGACCCTGCACCTTTTTCCAAGGGTCGGTCAGATTATGCCGCCGCTCGCGCGTTATCTAGTCCGCCTGCTTCTTAAGAAGCAAACAGTGGGTATCGCCAGTATTGATGATTTTCAGAACGCCGTGGAAGCGTACGCAAAACGACTGGTCTCTGACACAATGACTGCCTTTAACTATGCGGGTATTGAGCATCTCGAAAAAGATCAAGCTTACCTGTTCGTAGGTAATCACCGAGATATTGCGGGTGATTCAATGCTGGTTGATTATGCGCTGCATTTAAGCGGGCACAAGACAGTGAGAATTGCCGTTGGAGACAATCTGGTGCAAAAACAATTTGCAACGGACCTGATGAAACTAAACAAGAGTTTTTTTATCAAACGTTCCGAAGAGGGCGCCAAGAAGATTTACGCGGCATTACTGGCATCGTCAGAATATATACATGAGTCGCTAGGGTCAGGAAACTCTATTTGGATTGCCCAGAGTGAAGGTCGGGCTAAAGACGGCATTGATGCCACCGATCCGGCTATCCTTAAGATGTTTGCCCTCGCTCGACGAAAAGACGCCTTGAGTGAGGTGATCAAAGATTTAAAGATTGTACCGGTTTCAATTGCCTACGAATTTGATCCCTGTGATCAGCTCAAAGCAAAAGAGCTCGAAAGTGTTGTACGAACTGGAAGCTATCAGAAACCCACCGGTGAAGACCTGGTAAGTTTGGCAAAAGGTTTGGGAGAATTTAAAGGGTTAGTGTGTTTGAAATTCGGTGAGCCGCTGGGAGACGGCTACGACACGCCTGAAGCGGTCGCTAAGGAAATAGACCGTCAGGTGCTAGACAATCTTCAGATGTTTGCGATTAATTATTGGGCGCTCTCCATGCTTGCAAGTGATGAAGATCAAAATACGAGAGAGATGTATGGCCATGTTTGGTCGCAAGTGAAGCAGCTGGTTGATCTGTCCGAAGTGACCCAGTTCGAAGCGAGGCTGGAACGTTGTCCACAAAACCTGCGGAACACCTGGCTAACCATGTATGCTAATCCGCTAGTCAACAAATTTAACAATGGTGCAAAGAACCTAACCCCTCACGACAGAATATAGTCAGCGTTTTTTACCATTTAAATGTATATCTCTAGGGTTGGTTCGGAGAGTTTTGACCATTGCTCTCTTAAGTCGAGGATGTGATTTGACCAATATCGTTCTGTATTGAAAAAAGGAAAGGCTCTGGGAAAGGCTGGGTCATGCCAACGTCGAGCAATCCAGGCGGAGTGATACATCAGGCGCAAGCTTCTCAGCGGTTCAATCAACCTTACTTGGCGAGCATCAAAATGGCAAAAGTCCCGGTATCCCTCAAGTATTTTGCTTAATTGCTTTTGCTGGTCTTCTCTATCTCCCGAGAGCATCATCCACAGATCCTGAATCGGTGGCCCTATTCTAGCATCATCGAAATCGACAAAATGAGGCAAGTCGTTTCTCCAAAGCACGTTGCCCATATGGCAGTCGCCGTGTAGCCGAATGGATCTTGTTTCGAGTAAGCCAAAAATGTCCGTGATTTGTGCGAGAAGATGTTCAGTGACGGACTCATAGGCAGGGAGTAACTCGGGAGAAATAAAATTATTCTCGATCAGAAAAGATCTTGAATCGTGGCCAAAGCTGCCAATGCTGATTGTGGGGCGAGTAGTGAAATCAGAAATAGCGCCAACAGAATGAATCCGTGCGATATGGCGACCCAGTATGGTCAAACTAGAAAGGTCATCCAGTGCCGGCGGTCGACCGCCTCTTCTCGGATAAAGTGCAAATCTGAAACCCTCATGTGAAGAAAGTGTGGCATTGCCGGATATAGGCAGTGGAGGCACTACTGAGACGTCTTCTTCCGCAAGTTCTAGTGTGAAATTGTGTTCCTCAAGAATTTGCTCATCAGACCATCGGTTATGCCGATAGAACTTGCCGATTACAGGTTCCTCATCTTCGATGCCGATTTGATAAACGCGGTTCTCGTAGCTATTAAGTTCGAGAATTCTGGCATCGCAACGAAGGCCTGTGCTTTCCACGGCATCCATCACAAGATCGGGCGTCAACTTTGAGTAGGGGTGCGATACTGTGTCGGCTGCATCATCGGCGTCGTTCATGGGTATCTCTGTTTATGGTTGAGCAAGGTCTTAGTCTTCACTCAATAGATTTTCATTAAGCAATGAGATGCTTTTTATCTGGGCAAAAACCCGTTGACCGGTGCTGAGTGACAAATGAGCCAGTGATTTGCGTGTGATTCGGGCTAGTAGTATCTGCTGTTCGAGTTGTAGAGAGATAAGGACCGATGGTGCATCGGTTGGCTGTTCTATATCAACCACGGTGGCTTCTAAGATGTTAAGAATGCTCGACTGTTGCGGCGCTTGCAAGGTAATGCTGACGTCCCGTGCCGGCACACTAATTCGTGCATGAGAATGCATGTTGAGTTTTTGCCCGGTAACATACAAGCGTTGCTGATCGATGGCGAGGCTTGTCAAACCATATTGCTCATCAAGGCCCAGGGTCTCGCAGGTTAGCATCGAGCCAGCGTTGTCACCCTGATCCTTGTTGAGTAACAATGAGTTCCCGAGATCGAGCATAGAGCCGTTCGATACGACGCTGCCATTTCGTAAAAGATAAATTCTGTCTGCCAAGAACTGGATTTCCTGAAGCGAATGGCTGACGTATACGATGGGTATTGATAGCGTCGTTGATAAACGGTGGATGTACTCGAGTAACACAGTTTTTGAAGCGATATCAATGGAGGCTAGAGGTTCGTCCATTAGCAGGCAGGAGGTTGTACCGATGAGCGCCCTTGCCAGCGAAACCCTTTGTGCCTCTCCGCCGGAGAGATTTTGCGGGCGTGCGTTAAGCAATGATTCAAGCTCGAGCCATGAAATCACGTCAGCTAACTCTATGCCAGCTGGTGCTGGCCGAAACTTTTGCGCGAGCTTCAGATTACCCAGCACAGTCGTGTGGGGAAATAACTGTGGTTGCTGAGAAACAAACCCGATTGATCTTTGATGTGGCGGTACAAATTTGGCCCCGCCTTGCCAGATCGCGCCTTTGGACGTGATAGTGATTTTATCTGAATCGTAACCGCGTTCCAGACCTGCCAATAATCGGAGTAATGTACTCTTGCCTGAACCGGAAGGTCCGAACAAGGCGGTAACGCCGCTGTCGGGAATGTCGATCTGAGCTTGCAGCTCGAATCCCGAAGGTCGCTTCATATTGATGCTCGCCTCAAGAAACATGCGACTCTAGGCCTCTGTTTTGTTCCTGTGGTGTGCGATTGAGTGTGTATATCGCGAGCAGCAGTAAGAACGAAAAGATGACAAGTCCAAACGCCAACAGGTGTGCGTTTTGATAGTTAAGTGACTCGACGTGGTCGAATAATGCGATCGAAAGCACTCGAGTTTCTCCGGGAATGCTGCCACCTATCATTAAAATAATGCCAAACTCACCGATGGTGTGGGCAAAAGCCAGACTGCCTGCTGTGATAAACCCTCGACGTGAAAGCGGCACGATAAGATAAAAAAAGCGCTTAACCGGAGATGCTCCAAGTGTTGAAGCGGCCTCCAAAAATCCCCTGTTGATGCTCTCGAAAGCCAACTGAAGCGGCTGGATATAAAAAGGTAGTGTGTAGATACAACTGGCAATAACAAGAGAAGAAAAAGTGAAAGCAAGGGGTGTCCCGACAAGCTTCAACCAAATGCCACCTATGATTTGATCCGGTGCAAAGGCAACTAGGAAGTAAAAACCGAGCACAGTAGGGGGTAAAACGATGGGCAAAGCGATGAGTGGCTCGATGATAACACGAGCCTTGCTGGTCGATTGTGACAACCACCAAGCGATAGGTGTTCCAATTAGCGCCAGCATCAGCGTGACGGATGTGGCTAGCTTCAGAGTTACTATTAATGCAAGTAGATCTGGGTGCATATTAGTTAATCGCTTGTGAAAGTGATTGGCTGGAATCTGTTGCCTTGCTAGAAGGAAGGTATCCCCTTTGAGCGATCGACGTCTGTGTTGTATCCGACATCAGAAAATCAAGAAACTGGGGCGCATCAAGGTGATGGTCCGGCAGCAAGACACCGTATTGGACGATTGGTTCGTGGTGTTGAGCTGGAACCAGCCACCACTGCGCTTCATTAACTCGGTTATGCACTTGAGACAAGGCAACAAACCCAGAGGTCACGTTGCCACTATCAACGAACTGGAATGACTGACTCACGTTGTTACCCGTGACAAATTGTTTGCCTGCGATGTTTAGGTTAGCCATTGTTTGCTTGGCCGCTGCACCGTAGGGTGCTGTTCTGTGATTGGGAATGGCAATGGGCGTTGAGATCGAGATAAGGGTTGAAGTTCCGACGGGCTTGGCGGCAGTCGGTGCCCAATATACCAGTTGCCCCGTTGCGTAGTGAAAAATGTTGAGTGCCTTAGATTCATTGAGCAGTTTTTTGGGACGTTCGAAGTCTGCAGCAAGGAAAATATCAAAGGGCGCGCCGTGCAGTATTTGAGCATAAAGCCCCCCTGTTGAGCCTGATATTACTTGGACCTCTGTTTTGGGATAGGCCTGTTCAAATGCTGGTAGTATTGCCTCCAGTGTTTGTTTGAAATTCGACGCAACCGCTATCCTGACCGGGTTGGCATTTGCACTCAGTGCTGCCAGTAGCGTACAAGCTGTTGTAATCTTTAGAAGCTTGTTTGCCACCAGCCGTAACTGATGGTGCGTCATACTTCGCCTGCCTCCAAGCGTTTTATGTAGTCATCCACAAGCCAACCTGAGATCGAAATCATTGCGGGTTTGTTGGGCATGTTCTTGTAGTGAAACCATTGTGCATCAGCGATTTCTTCTTCCTGAATCACTATCTCTCCACTGTCGTATTCAGCGTGAAAGCCGAGCATCAATGAGTTTGGGAAAGGCCATGATTGGCTGCTGTAGTACTTAAGATTCTTCACCTTGATACCCACTTCTTCCATTACTTCTCGGTGAACTGTCTCTTCTATCGATTCTCCTGGCTCAACAAAACCTGCGAGGGTGGAATAGAAATTTGCTCGTGTGTTGGCATTCTTGGCAAGTAGGACTTCTTCGCCCTTGGTGATCAAAACAATAATCGAAGGGGACAATTTCGGGTAATACATGTGTCCACATGCCAGACATTTTCTTGATCTGTCAGAGTCCGAGAGCACTGTTTCCTGACCGCATTCGCCACAGAATCTGTGCGTTCTGTGCCATTCGACAATTTGTTTTGCGCGACCCACCAAATAGAACACGGGTTCATCCACCTGACCCAAGAATGACCACAGGGTATCGAAAGTGTGCCCAGCGGGTTCATCAGACTCTGAATCTACCTCTTCAGCGAAAACGGGAATCCCGGCGACGTCGCCAAGGTAGTGACGGGACCTGCCTTCTATGCCAAGCCATTGCCATTCATCTTGATTGAGTGGGCGCCAGGAAGTGCCATCGGTTGACAGTATTTCACCGTCTGAAATTACAATATGAAAACTTTTTTCCCAGCTCGCGGGTGGAAAGTTCCCAGGATTGAACTCTCGAACGAAATCAATGTATTCCCAGTCCATATTTATCACTTAACCCTTAGTCATTTGACGAAACCTTAACATAAGCGGGTCGCCGGTTGGCAGTCGCAGTGAGTAGTAAATTGCAGATAGATGCAAGTAGACACTGACTCAGTTATTGCCTAGGGGTCCGGGCGAGAGCGATCACTTCGATGTAGCTTGCGCCATTTTGTCTCAGTAGTTCTGCAAGAGCCGCTGCAGTAGAACCTGTTGTAATGACATCGTCGACGATTGCGATACGATAGCCATTGAAGTTTCGATTGAGCCTGAACACATGCTGCACATTGTCTTTGCGCAGGTGAGCCGGAAGACTTTTTTGATCGACGTTATCTTTGCTCCGGTAGCAAGCACGGGTGTTTGTCTTGATGTGGCAAGCATCACTGACGGCCTGGGCTATTTCCGCAGCCTGGTTAAACCCTCGCAGTTTTAGTCTGTTTTTGTGCAGGGGAACGGGAAGCAACAAGTGTGGCGCAGGTCTGTTTAGCAGTGTTGTCTTATATTTTTTTGCCAGAATCTGAGACAACACTTTTCCAAAAACCAGATTGTGGCCGTTTTTGAATTCTTTTATGAGCAGATTGACGGGCGAAACATAGGCGAAAGCACAGAATGTGCGATCAAAACTGGGTGTTTGGGCTATGCAGGTACCGCAGACTTGATTTTGTGTGGATATGTTGAAGCATGTCATTCCGCATTGGATACAGGGTGACGGGATTGTGGGAAGCTCGTCCTCGCAGTCCTGGCATAGATCGATTTGACGGTGACTATACCCTTTGCAGATAACACAACGCCCTGGAAGTAATGTGTAGAGCAGGCTTGAAAATATTCGATTCATAGAGGTATGTGATGCTTATTTGGTCTGAGCGCGCCAAGTTGCGGACGAATTTGCTGTTTCGGTACGGTGCAAAATGATCAGGGTTTTGTTAACTGCGGAACAGCAGCACATTACATCTGGGTGCGTAGGCAAATGTCATCAAAAATGCAGCGATTTGCCACGGGTTGCTGAGTACGAAGCCGGAGAACAAACCCTTCGTCTAGCAAGTCGTCTTAGTTAGTGCGTCCTTACAAGTCGTTGTTAACAGGGTGTGCAGGATTCACAGTGTTACACAGGCTGATTTTTCTTAGGTAGTCTGACCAGGTGGCACGAAATCAGCGAGCCTTAATACTTCGTAATTTAACTGATAGGTTTGATGCCAGTTGTGAGACGGGGCGTTGCGAAGTACCTCAGTGGCTTTTCCTTCGACGGCAAGTGTATGCGTAGATGAAGATGTTGAAGGTTGAGTTTTGCCTGTGGGCTGAAGTGTCCCTGAAGGCTCATCAATTCCTGAACGCTTGTCTATCGCTGAGGGCTAGTCTATCGCTGAGGGCTCTATCTGAAACGAGGTGCAACTGGTGAGAACAAGAATTAATAGGCTGTATATTATAATCCTGTTACATGAATCCATTAGCCTCACGTTCTAGCGCCATGAGTCTCCTGACCCAGTTTTCCATCAAATAGAAATCTGCTTCGGTCGTTTTAAATAAAGTACAGAGTGACTTGATAAGGAACTGCTCTTCAATTTCAAATGCACCATCAGCATAGGCGAGTCGAATCAGCGAAATCAGCACTGTTGCTTGGGACCGTTTTGAATCAAAGATCGAGTCAACGCCATCAAGTGGCAAGTAGTGTGCTTCAAAATCCGGACTCAGATTCATTTCACGCCTCATATCTTCCATCATCACCTGTTCCCCGATGCTGAGTTCACCATCGGAAACCACTACATCGTGCGCAAGACAGAAAAAAATCTTTTTTTGTTCGTCAGTAAGCAAGGCTAAGAACATGGGCGTATTTTTTTATTAGTTGGGTTTAGTCAATGTTACTTCGTAATTGTAAATTTTCTCATCTCTAATTGTTGTGACCTTAACTTTGTCTCCCGGTTCGAATTGCTCCAGATAAGATAGGAGAGAATCCTCATTGGTAACTGGCGCATCATTGATCGCAATAACGACATCGCCCAAGTGAAGTTGACCACGGTTGTCGTATCTGAGACCAACCATGCCTGCGGCGTCTGCAGCGAGGCCATCTTGCACGGAAAATACGACGACGCCTTTTACCCCCAGTCTGCGCGCTTGATAGTCTTTTAACGTTTCTATCCCGATGACAGGTCTGATTATCCTGCCGTGCTCGATTAACTGAGGTACTAGTTTTGCAATGGTGTTAATGGGAATCGCAAATCCGATACCAGCACTTGCGCCACTTGGGCTGTAAATCGCGGTGTTAACGCCGATCAATTCACCCATCGAGTTGAGTAAAGGACCACCCGAGTTTCCAGGGTTTATCGCAGCATCGGTTTGAATCACGTCTTTAATCGTGCGGTTGTCCGTTGATTTGATCTCGCGTCCGAGTGCGCTGACAACGCCAACGGTCAAGGTTGTGTCTAGTGCAAACGGGTTTCCAATAGCGAGCACTTTTCGCCCGACCGAAAGATTGCTTGAGTCGCCTAGGACAATCGGCTGCAGCTGCTCATTGGGCGCGTTGATTCTAAGCACTGCAATATCCTTTTCAGGGGCAAACCCGACGACTTCAGCGGGATAAGGATTTCCTGACTCGAGGGTGATCGTGATTTTGTTCGCTCCGTGAATGACGTGATAATTGGTAATGATAAGCCCTGATTCATCCCAGACGAATCCTGTACCACTGCCCCGAGGTATTTCCATGACGTTCAGAGAAAATCGCTGACGTCTTAATTGGGTGTTGGTGACGAAGACCACTGACGGGCTAACATTTTTGAAGACCTGTATGTTGTTGTTTTCATCGTTTGTTAGCGCAACGGGAGAGCCGGGTGTGTCAGCGGTTCGAATCAATTCGTTGCTCACAACGGCAATGTCGTCAGATTGGTTCTGACCGTTGGTTGCAAGCACAGCAGCAGCGATAAGAAGTAACGCCGAGAGTGATCCAAAAACCTTAACTTTCATGATGAGTTTCTTCATTAGTGGACAGCGCAACCCTTTTGCTTCCAAGTCTGATTTAATTTGGTGTTTTGGTTAGATCATTTCTGTTAGAAATGGTTCCTGATGCAGGTTGCGACCAATACTCTAGCGTGAGCGGTGTGAATAAAGCAATCAGACGCTCACTGCGTGGTGGGTAGCAGTTTGCCTACCCCTTGTTCGCCCTCGATGTACTTATTTAGTGCGTAAATATCCTCTGGACTCAAAGTGCCGACAACCTCTTTTAGTCTCAGGGTATCTTTGATGTACTGGTATCTTGCACTGGCATATTGGAATTGCGCCAAATACAAACGTTGCTGGGCTAACAGCACATCCACAATATTTCGTGTACCGACTTCATAACCGGTTTGGGTGGCATCCAACGCACTCTGACTAGAGTCGATGCCTTTCTGTCTTGCTTTAACCCTAGCAACGTCCGTATTTATTGCGCTGTAAAGGCTGCGGGTATTTTCAACGACAGTTCTTTGAGTTAAATCGAAGTTCCTCTGGGCCTGCTCCAGTTGGTAACCCGCTTGACGGGTCTGGGATTTTGTCAGCCCTCCCGAATAGATAGGTACATTCAGTTGAAGTTCCATCGCCCGAATGTCTGTTGTTGATCCAAAGAAGCCACCGCCGCCAGATCTGCTCTCCGCGTAATAGGCCTGTGCATCGACGGTGGGCATGTGACCGCTGCGCGCGATCTGAATTTGCCTTCGAGCGGAGTTGACGGCTTCTCTTGCGGCAACGAGTGAGAAATTTTGTTGCAACGCGGCGTTAACCCATGCTTCCTCGTCTCTTGGCTCTGGGTACGCGACCGGGAAGTCGGCACTAAGGCTTTCGATTTGGCTGAATGACTGACCTGTGAGTCGGAGTAAGGACTCGAATGATACTGTTTGGGCGCCCTCGGCTTCGATGACACTAACTGTGGCTGTATCGAAAGCTGCAGTAGACTCTAGTACGTCAGTAATGGCGACTAAACCGACGTCGAACCGCTGCTGAACCTGTTCAAGTTGGCGTTGAACTGCGTCTCTTTCCGCAATAGATGCGCCATATCGGTCCTGAGCTTCCAAGATATTTAGATAGCTGTCGGCGACACGATAAATGAGCTGCTGTTGTTCAGCGGTGAACTGCGCCTTTGCTTGAGCCTCTATGTTTTTTGATTGTTGTAACAAAAACCATTTGTCGAGGCGAAAAACAGGCTGATTGATGACGACTTGCCAAGCATTATCGTTGTAAGCTTGGTCGCTTAATTTTGTTCTTCGCTTGTTGTCAGAAGCTGTCCCGCCAACGACAACCCTGGGAAGCAAGCCGGCCTTGGCTTGGCTTTTAATCTCTCGTTGCGCTAGGTACCCAGCTTTGGCAGCTGCCAACTGTGGATCGTTGTTTACGGAAAGATCATATATTTCTGCGAGATTTGCTGCGTATGAGGGTAACGCGGATAACACCGCTACGGTTGATATGAGCCCTAGGAGGGTTTTTCTTTGAATCCAGCGGGCGGCAACGAAAAAAAACGGTCGGTTGAACGCACTTAGCTTGTGAGCGGGGCGCTTAAAAACGGCTTGAATCATAGTGGGTCCTTACAGCGAATACCTGAATTCCAAGGCTGCGTAGCATAACGGCGGATTACATATTGCGCCAGTAGAGCGGGATGATTTGTAAGTATTTCGCGCCTAATTGCTGCTATCAGTAAAAAAATGGTGGTCAAACTACTACATTTTACGATGTTTTATACGGCGAAGACACCCACAGGGTTTAAACTCGGGCTAACAGTGAATTTGTGGTCGTGGAAATTGTGCGACATGCTCTGAAATTAATGACTCGATGGCCTTCCCTAGGGCTAGGCAGTGATCTTCCCTGAATGGCTTGGCTAGAATCTGGAGGCCAATCGGTAAGCCGCTTTCGTCAGTTCCGCAGCGCAGAACAAGTCCTGGCCACCCAGCTAGATTAAATGCAGAAGTATAGCTGTAGTCCATCATATTTTCTGTCTCTCCATGCGGTATCGCTGTATGCGCGTTTACCGGACAGATCAGGACGTCGTGATGCTCAAAATATCCGAGCATCGAACTTCGATAATTGTCCCAAAGGTTTATGACTGTCGTGGCATCCTGATAGTTTTGCTGATCGGGCTTCGGCACTAAATCAGCGATTTGTGTTGAATAATCTTGGGTTCTACAATCATCCAAAAGCATCTGTAAGGTTTCTCCACCATCGGCTGCAAAAAGAGAAGAGTAGATAAGAGACGCCATCTCGATGCCGGGTGGGGTCGCCTCGTCTACCTTGAATCCATTTGCTTTGAGAAGAGAAATTGTGTCCAAGATTGCATCTTGAATAGGTCGTGCGGGTGTCGCGATGCCATTATCAGTGTGAAACCCAATGCGTAAATGACTAACGTCAACGGCATCCGATGGTCGTTCCTTTGCATCGACAGTATGCGGATCTATGAGATCAGGTCCCTGAATAATCGTCATCAATAAATCGAGATCATCAACGTATCTTGCCAGCGGGCCGACCTGGCTCAGCGGCGCGATGAGTCCGGAGGAGGGTAGTGCATTACCCGTGCAGGGTACTCTGCCTGTCGTTGGCTTGAGACCGACGATGCCACAAAAGTGGGCAGGTAAACGAATACTCCCACCCGTATCAGTGCCAATATCGAAAGGGATGGCGTTTGCAGCGATTAGCGCTGCAGCACCGCCACTGCTGCCTCCTGGTGTCATCGCTAGGTTGTAGGGATTGCTGGTTTTGCCATAGATGAGGTTGTCGGTCTGGAATGACAAAGTAAATTCCGGTGTATTTGTCTTGCCAAGTAATATCGCGCCAGCATCTCGTAAGCGCGAAATGCTGGTCGCGTCCCGCCCAGGACGAAATGTCTCACGTCCTTTGGTCCCCCAAGTTGTCACCATGTCTTTGGTATCCAGACTATCTTTAATGGTCATTGGAATACCGTGCAATGGACCATGAACAATACCTTCTTTTAGGTCACTGTCTGCCTTGGCCGCCAGTTTTAGCGCAATTTCTGTATTAATTGATACCACAGCGTTTAACGAAGAATTGACTTTTTCTATTCGGTCAAGAAACCCCTGAACAAGTTCAACGGAGGTGATTTCATTGCGGCGAATAGCGTCTGTCATCCCGCGAAGATTTTTATCGAGTATGTTTTCCTTCACTGTGGTTACCTTTTGTTATTTCGGCATAATCACACTTTGTTGATCTCGAATGATACGGAATGCTCATCGATTTCAAAACTAAGCGGCTGCGATTCCGTCACCAGGTTAATTTCAAGAGCAAGTGTTTCTCGCTTGATATACTCAAGATGGGTGACTATCGCTGATGCTAGCTCTGTGGAAGCTGACAAGGTCATATTGATTCGATCCACAACATTGAGACCGATATCCTTGCGTGACTTCTGAATACGGTTGACAACTTCTCTAGCCAGTCCCTCCGCGACCAGAGCATCATTTAGTTCGCAGCTCATGTCGATTGATACGAACCTATCTGACACGGCATTCGTGCCCTGTATCGCCTCACGGAAGATCAAAATGTCATCCAGCTGGAAGGTTTCGTCGCCCAAGGTAATTGCTCCCTTTGTTTGAAACTCATCAATTGATGCAGTTTCAAGCCCCTCAATTAGGCCTTTGTATTCTTTGAAGTTCTTACCCAATCGTTTGCCTAGTACAGGAGAATTAGGTTTAGCATAAAGTTTGATGTAATCGGATTCCGAAGTTGAATATTCCACCGTTTTGACGTTGAGTTCTCCTTGGAGGTAATTCTCTAGCCGGGAGATTTCGTCCAGTAGCCCTTGATCAGTATGTAAAACAGTAAGCTTCGCTAATGGGAATTTGGTTTTGACTTTCTCCTGATTACGCTTTTGACGTCCCATCAGAATGATGTGTTGCATCCGTGTGACGGCTTGTTCGAGAACCGGCTGGATTAGTTCACTTTTAGCTTCGGGATATGAACATAGGTGTACTGACGCTGTCTCTGCACCGTTGAATTGTTTTAACTTCTGAAAGATCGTCTCTGACAGAAACGGGGTAAAGGGTGCCATTGCTAGTGTAAACTCGTATACAGCTGAGTACAGGGTTCGATAGGCAGCGAACTTATCTGCTGTCAGGTCTTCAGTCCAGAATCTGGCCCGGTTTAATCGAATGTACCAATTGGTCAGGTCTTCGATGAATTCAAAAAGCGCCGGCACCACATTGTAGAGCTTATAGCCCTCCATCTCATTCGCGATATTGGTTTTCAGAGATTGCAGTCTGGATAGAATCCACTGATCCATGATGTTGTCTGAAACTATCTTCGTATCATCAATCGACCAGTTATCGATTTCTGCATAGGTGTTAAGAAAGCGATAGGCGTTAAGCCAGGGTAGTAGTACCCGCCGAGCCATGTCTTTTACGCCACTATCGGTGAAACGCTGTTCCTCTGCGCGGACCAGGCCAGAATTTATCAAAGAGAGACGCAGTGCATCTGCACCGTAGGTTTCCATCAGGTCATCCGGTGGTGTGTAGTTACGCAGCCGCTTAGACATCTTTTTGCCATCTTCGGCCATAACAATGCCGTTAACGATGACATTCTTAAAAGGATGGGTATCGAAAAGCGCCGTACCTAAAACGATCAATGTATAAAACCAGCCCCGCGTCTGATCAAGTCCTTCGGCAATAAACTCCGCAGGAAAGCCTTGTTCGAACATGGTCTCGTTTTCGAAAGGATAGTGAAGTTGTGCGTAGGGCATCGAACCTGATTCAAACCAGCAATCGAGCACCTCTTCAATTCTACGATATACGCCTTCTTCTCCATCGAGAGAGAAGCGCAGTTCGTCGACGTTCTCGCGATGAAGATCATCGACACGAACGCCGGTATAGGATTCAAGCTCATCAATAGAGCCCATGCAAAGCTGCGCGCCGGTTACGTCGTTAACCCAAATGGGCAGGGGGGTTCCCCAATATCGATTTCTGGAAATAGCCCAATCAACAGCACCCTCAAGCCATTTCCCCATGCGGCCGTTCTGGATGTGTCCTGGAACCCAATTGATTTCCTTGTTGGACTTTTGCAACGCCGCTCGCATGCTTTCAACCTTGACGTACCAGGAGTCGACGGTACGATAGATGATTGGCGTATCTGATCTTGGGCAGAAGGGGTAGCTGTGAACGATCACATCCTGCTTGTAGAGCGACTTTGTGTCTTTAAGCATCTTGATGATGTGTTTGTCAGCATCTTTAACGTGCATGCCAGCGAAATCACTGACTTCCGCCGTAAACTGTCCACGCATATCTATGGGGCAAACCATTGCGGTGATACCAGCCGCTTTTAAAACTCTGAAATCGTCCTCACCAAATGCGGGTGCCTGGTGAACAACCCCGGTGCCGCTATCGGTTGACACGTAATCGTCTGAAACGATTTGGAACGCGCCCTCATCTGCAGCATCGGCGAAATAGGGAAATAGTGGTTCGTAGGTTTTGCTTACTAGGGTCGATCCTTTGAGATGCTCCTTGACCACAAGTTTCTTGCCTTTACCTACATCCGCCAAGCGCGCCTCAGCGAGGATGAAATCTATCCCCAGTTCTTCATCGTGAACTTTGACGTAGTCGATGTCATCGCCCACGCAAAGTGCAAGATTTGAAGGTAGAGTCCAAGGCGTGGTTGTCCAGGCTGCAATGTAAGTGTCGTCATCCGTCAACTTAAACAATACGGTGACTGCTGGGTCTTGAACGTCTTGATAGTTGGATCCAGCTTCGAAATTTGAAAGTACGGTGCCAAGCGAGGTCGAGAAAGGCACCACCTTCACGCCTCGATAAACAAGATCTTTTTCCCAGAGTTGTTTTAGCACCCACCAGACAGACTCCATAAACCAAGGGTCCATCGTTTTATAATCGTGCTCAAAATCAACCCAACGTCCGATGCGGGTAATGGTTTTTTCCCACTCAGAGGTATATCTCTGAACGATCGCGCGGCACTCATCGTTGTAGCCTTTGACGCCTAATTTTTGTACCGCCTCTTGTGAAGACATGCCGAGAGATTTGTCGATTTCATGTTCTATCGGCAGGCCATGGCAATCCCAGCCAAATCGACGCTGCACATATCGTCCCTTCATGGTGAAGTATCGGGGAACTGCGTCTTTCAAAATTGATCCAACGAGATGTCCATGGTGCGGCAATCCTGTTGCAAAAGGAGGACCATCATAAAAGATGTAGGGTTCCGAGTTCGCTGTTTGCTCAAGCGAACGCTGAAAAATCTGCTTGGTTTTCCAGAGGTCGAGTATCTCGTGCTCCTGTTCTACGAAGGAGAATGCCGCTGGATTAGCACTAGTTTCTTCTGACACGTTGTTTCACCCTGATGTTCTGACTATCTGTCATGTATGGTTGGTGTTTGAGTGGATTGTCCAAGATTAATCAAAAAAAAACCCGCCTCGTGGCGGGTTTTGATTGCTTTTATCGAGCATCAACCCACCATTCAATTATGAATAATGCTAATTATGCTGAAACGGAACTCTCGATTGAGTGTTTTGTTGAAAGCTATGATAACCATTAGTCGTGGTGCTGAAATTCAATTGGATCAAAGTAGGATTATGCAAACCCGCCCAGTTGTCAAGGTAAAGACGGGAAACTGCGGTTATTCTCTGTCCCTTTGTACTTGACTGACACTGCCGCGAGAATTAATTTTTTGCACGATGGTGCCTACGAGTGTCTCGATCTGGAACGAGTGGTACCATTCGGGCGCATCAAGATGCTCAACCGTACTGCAACCGACAAATTCGAATGACCAACCTTCTTCTTCAGCACGGGCTCTGACTTCACTGAGTTTCTCCCATGCATTGGAAGACATCAGAGGGTGGATACAGGCAAGCACGATATTGTTGGCACCTCTCTCCTTTAATTCTTCGATTGCAGCAACGGCAGAGCCCGCGCCATCGACGATGTCATCTACCAGCAGAACGTTCTTGCCCTCGACCTCACCAATCAGAGTGGATCTCAATACGACGTTCGGTTGGGAATAATCACGTTCTTTCGACAATGCTGCGAGATCAGCCGACAACTCTTCTGCATAGGCTCTGGCGCGTTCTAGATATCCGACATCGGGTGATACGACAACGTCTCCGGTTAGATTCTGAGAGACCAGCCATTCAACGAGATGGCGAGTAAGAAACACGTTCTCCAGATGCGCCTTCGAAGGGTTAAACATACCGGCAATCGAATCGTTATGGATTTCGACAGAGAGCACCCTGTTGGCGCCGGCAACCTGAAGCATGCGGGCAAACAACCCTGCGCTAATGCCCTCTCGGGTTCGGCCCTTGCGCTTGTCTTGGCGAGCACCGGGGTAATACGGCGTTACAACCGTGATATATTGCGCGTCGGATAGCGCCGCGGCTTCAACCGCATGCAGCAACATGACAAACCTGTCGTAGACAGAGCGTTCGTCTTGATTGCCTACAGTTGATTGAAAGATGTAAACATCATGACCCCGGACATTGGCAAGAATCTCCATTTTGCCCTCGCCGCAGGCAAACCAGCTTTCCACGCTGGGTGCTAGTGGTACGTTCATTGAATCAGCGACTCTTTGGGCAAAGCTCCGACCAGCTTCGCATGTAATCAATGCGATTGGCGCTCTGGGGGTAAATTCTCTTGGTTGAGATTTCATCAACGATTCTCCGGGTTCTGGCTTGTTGAAATAATAGCTTTTAGCGTCTTGATCAGGAACGGGTGTTCAACTTTGATCACGCGGGCAGCGAGGATTTCGGGTGAGTCGCCGCTTTCCACGGGAACCCTGTGTTGGGCGATGATTGGGCCCGAATCATATTCACCTTCTAGTCGGTGTATTGTAACGCCGGTTTCTGCATCGCCTTCAGCAAGGACGGCTTTGTGTACATTCAACCCGTACATGCCTGTGCCGCCATACTTCGGCAGCAGGGATGGATGTATGTTGTAAATGTGACCGCGGTAGGCGGCGAGCGTTGCGGGGCCGAGTTTTTTCATGTAGCCGACTGTCACCACAATATCCACTGCAAAGTGCTTGAGTGACTCGAGAATCGCGTTATCGAGCGCTGTCGGATCCGGATGGGTAGCACTTGAAAGATGGTTTGTTGCAATACCAGCATTGCGTGCTCTTTGGAGAGCCTGTGAATTGCTGTTGTTGCTAATTGCGATGACAGGGGTTGCGTTTAGCTCACCAGACTTGCAGGCATCGATGATCGCTTGAAAATTAGTACCGCGGTGTGAGGCAAGGATACCGAGCTTCATCATGTCAGGTTGGGTCCGGCGGTAACGACTGTTTGTTATCGATAAAGTCCGATAGCCAGACTTCGTACATTGCGAACCCCCATTTAGTCTGTCCGCGCTCGACCGCCAGTCTACCACGATGCAATTCTCAGTGGGATATGAAAATATTTTTTTCTGCTTCCGAAAAGATGCGCCTTTGTTTTTCTTTGCGATATCATTGTCAAAGTAAGTTGGATCACATGGCACCTATATGCCCACAAAAGGTGCTGCGCTGGATTGTCGCTCTCTGAAGCATACGGACGCTTGATCCTCCGAGATATTGTGAGTTTCAATCATTGCGTTTGTGTCAGCCGGGAAACCCGCGGATATTTAGTTTCGGGGGTATAAGCGATGAACATAGCGGCAACATCGGAACCCAGTCCGTCAAGCAATTCGCGTCTTTTGCTATCGGCGAGTGCTCGAAATACGTGTATGACGTGACGCAGTTATGCTTCGAATTGAGCGCACCATATGCAGCCAAGATGTTTTGATAGAAAGGTTGGTTTGTGAGTGTACCTAGGCACTGCCATTATCGAATATTGGTCGATAAATCGCCCCTCTGATTCGGTGTGCGGGCACCTTGAGAATGTTAGAATCAGCTCTTTACCCGAGGCATAGCCCTTAACAACCGTTTGCGGAGTTTGAATGAAATTTTTGTGTGCGTTTTTTTTGAGTTTATTTACCTTGCAGGGCGTCTGCGAGGGTCTTCAGATTTCAGATGCTTGGTCTAGAGCAACTGTTCAGGGTCGCATGGGTGCCGTATACGCAACGATTGAAAACACATCGAATCATCCCATTCGAATAGAGGGCATAAAAACCAGCGTCGCGATGATGGTGCAAGTACACGAAAGCTATTTGGATAACGGTATGATGCGTATGCGCCATATTGAACAATTGACTATCCCAGCGGGTGAAGTGCGAAAGCTCGTACCCGGTGGGCTTCATATCATGCTAATGGGGTTGCCGAAGCCGCTAGCCAAGGGCACGACATTTGAAACCAAATTTGAATTGGATAGCGGCGATGATCTGGCTGTTCCGGTAGTTGTCGGGTCGATAGGGCAGATGTCCAGACCCGAGTAACAATTGCAATTGAATACCTGCACAAAGCAATAGCGCAGCAGCAAGCAAAAGCGCTATTTTTGAGTTACTCATCATCATTTGGTGCCGTAGAGTTAAATGACACCTAACCTATCGCGATTTGATGTCCTCAATTTCACAATCTTAAGCAGGGTCATCCGGGATGCTTGCCTGTTTGTGAGGCATCATCAAAGATTAGCGGCCGAGTATTGCGTTTAAGACACCGGTGACAATAAACTCAAGCATCAGATCGTTGGAGTAGGCAAGTGGTTGTATCTTGGCAAGATTTTGAACAGGCGCAGCCGGAGTTGGCTGACTTTGGCAAGAAGAGAATTGATGGGAAGGTTGCCTATCTTGCGACCAATAGCTCGGAAAATGGGACAGGATTGGCAGAAGGCATTTGGCCAAGAGTTCGTCCCATCACTGCGATCATAGGTGCAGGCAAGTGCTATGTCTTTTTTGACCCTGATTCAAGGCGGATTCAGGATATTGAAAGCAGTAATCGTTTTAGTTTGCACTGTGGTATGAGTGATAGTTCGGGAAGCAGCGGAGAGTTTCAGATGACGGGTCTGGCACGTCGCGTGGAAAGCTTGGAAGAGCGTGCAGCAGCAGAATCCGTTAGTAGCTTTATGCCAGCAGGGCGTTTCCAGCTCTTTGAATTGATGCTCTGTAGCGTTGTGTCGACCGCTTACAAAGGAGGGCGGGCCCAGAGACAGCACTGGAGTGCTGATTCTGCCTGAATTTCTCCTGTGCGTTTCGATCCACTCGTTATGTTGGCTTGCTAGAAGGGGATTAGCCAAAAGTTGGGTGTTTGAGTTGAAGGTGTCTTCTATATTTCAGGCCAAAGGCTCCCGCATATTGCAACTAATAAGTGTAAATTCGGCGAAGTAAACTCGTTCACCAATGAGCTATCCGGCATTATTAGTGATATCCGTTGAGCCACTCAGTCAGCTCCTTTTCTAGCAATCGCAATGGTAAAGGGCTTCGGGACAGGATTTGCTGGTGAAACTGCTTTGGCGTGAATCTATCGCCAAGTTTTGTCTCAAACCTTGATTTGAGTGACATGAACGCAAGCAATCCTGAAATGGCGCTGGTTTGTTTTCCCGGTGATTGACGACTTTCGCTGATAGCCTGATGTGCACTTTCCCGGGTTTCGAAGCCCTGCTCCCTCAAAAAGACAAGTGCTTCTTCATCACTCCAAAGGTTCTGGTTGAGCTTAATGTCGACGATTAATCTCGCGGCATGGCGGCTTTCTATCATCAGACTGCCGAGAGCACCGTAAGGACTGCGGTACAAATCATAGTCTCTGGCCAACTTCGCTGTATAAAGCCCCCAACCCATCGTGAAGGCAGGCAGATCGTCAAGAGAAAAAGCCGATTCAATTTCGCCTATGGTCTGCACGCTTGTGAGCTGATGCATACCCGGGATGCCGTAAATGAAGCTTTTAGCCTCTGCTTCATAAAGCGGTAGCTTACTCATATCGTGAAGGTTGATATTGAGCAAAGCAGTGAACGCCGAGGATTGCTGTGCTGGATGATAAGCAAATTGCTCGTGTGTCGATTCATGAGCAAGCAATGCGCGAACTTCAATTGGTTTGTTTTCGACGGGCACGATGTAATCGGCAAACCTCAAGGGTGCTGCTGTAATCAGATCTGAAATCAAAGTAAGGTAAAGATGTTTATCGTCAGCAGACTGACCGAGGAAGAGAGTTTCATCAATGCTTAGCGTGGCTAGCAGACGGTTAATTGCGACCTTAATACCGGCGCGCTGCAGTAAACGTTCAATATCCGCCCGATTGTCCGCGAGGCGTTTGGAAGCCTTGTCTAGTAGCGAATCAGGCGGCCAGTCCAGTGTGGAGTAATGGCCGAGGAGGCCCTGGTACCTTGCGCCAAGTTGGTTTGTGGCGGTTAAACGTTGGCCTATTAATTGTCGCTTTAGGCGAGCTAGCAGCCGATGATGTTGCCTGATTGCCTGTTTGTTTTCAGCAGTTAGGACTTGATGATTTACCTCTGCCAGACGCTCGGACAGCTGCTCCAGAATATTAATCCGCGTTTCAAGGTCGCCGTGTTCAAGTAAGCTAACGCCTGCTTCGTTTCTCTCGCTTGGGGTTAGCCTCTGAGATGAGAGTAATGTCTCGACTATTTTGTTTTCGAACGCGACAATCAGCTCAGGATTAAGGCGCGTGTGGGTAAATGTCGAAGTTTTATCTAATTCGTCAGAGGCAGTCAACGGTTGTTGGCTGCACGCGGATGACAGACTAAGCAAAATCACCGAGGTGACAAATTGAGCTGTTTTTAGAGGGCTTCGCATTTTTTATAGGCCCGCTTTGGGTTCAACTTAGCTGTTCAGTAATTTTGTCGATAATATTCTGAAGCAGTAGCATGTTTGCTGGAATTGAATCGAGTATGTTTAATGCTTGCGCTCTGAAAGTTTGATCACGTATTTGTTTTAGATTGATCAAAACGTTCAATTGCGATGAGGTCAGAGTTGATTGACCAAGACTTGCCGCGATAGCGACATCGGTGATCAGATTTGAGTTTCCGTAATCGGTAAGATACTCAATGTCTGGAATTACAGCGTTGATGGTTTTGATGATGTTTAGCGGTACGGTCGCGGCTGCGGCCAAGCAGACTTGAATTGATTGAGTACGCTTTGATTTTTCACTATCAGTTGATTTTGGCAGTTTGTAAGAATTCATTAACGCTTCAAAGCAAACAACATCATCGTCTCCAAGCGCCAGCATTTTTGGCGCGAGGCTTTGGGTTCTTTGGATAATAGCTGTTATGGCGGACTCGTTCTCTGAGGTGAATTGGCAAACCATCCCTATCAATCCAATGGCTTGGGCGCCATTTACCGCGGCGGCTGCGCCGCCACCGGGGCTCGAGGTTTTTGCACCTAGATTTTCGATGTATTGGCCAATTTCTGCTTGAGCAATCACTTCGCTACCTGATGAAAGTTTTCGAATAACCTTACGGTGTTGCGAATGCACATGGCAACGGTCATCGGACCTACCCTAGGGATAAAGGTTCCTGCGTAATTTTCAAATTCCCCGGAGAAATTGGGGACACTGGAAAAGTTAAGACATACCGTGTCGGCAGTAATTTCCGCTGGTCGAATCTTTTCGAATTTGTCGCTGGGCACGCCTGTGATGACGATGTCTGAGCCTATCAGTGCCTCCGCCCTACTGATACCCGTTTCTTGTGGTTTTGCGTTCTCGAATACAAGAGGGCCATTTTCATCGAAGGAATAGACTCTGGCACCGTCATTCGACATCATGACGGCCAGAGGTCGGCCAATCACCTCACTTCGATTGAAAATCGTGATGACCTTGCCGGCGACCGGTTTTCCCTTCTCAGGCAGACCATATATCCCATGCGCCGTTAGGATCTTGATGATGGCAAGAGCAGTACAGGGCAACAAAGCCTTCTTCGTGTTGTCGAGGTTGGTTGCGAATCGATCGTTTTGATAGAGTTTGTGAGTCCAGTACTGACTGCCAGCTTCAATGTCTTTCCTGAAATCTATGAGGTTCCTTAAATAGTCGTCCTGATGATTGAAGAAGATAGGAAAGTAGATGAAGATGCCGTGGATGGATGAGTCGGCGTTTAGTCTGTTGATTTCCTCCTCCAATTCGAGACGTGGAATTTCCCTGAGATCATAGTCAACACCCAGTTGGTTAAACTTTTTTTTGGTCGCCCGGGCATAGGCAAGGGAAGGCTTGTCGTTTGTTGCGATCAGCCCCACGACCTTAATCGTTGCGTTTAATGCCTCGATTGTGAGCTTGAGTTCCCGGGTAAATTCCTTGGCAACTTCTAAATAGTCTCTAGTTGTCATTTTATTAGGCTGGGTCGTACTGGTGTTGGTTGCGAGTGATAGACCCGAGGTATCCTTTATGGTGGCGTTTACCGTAGTCCGCCGGTGTGAAGTCCTTTAGTTCCATCAATGTTAGCGCGATGGCGTCGCTGATTGCGAGCATGGCAGCGATACTGGAGCTCGGCGCTAGGTTTAACGGACACGCTTCATCGATTTCCCCCCCCATATCCAGCACCAGTTGACTGAGTTGTCTCAACGGCGAGTCAATATGCGATGTAACGCCTACAATTCTTGTTACCCCTAGGGCTCGAGCATTTTCGAGCATTTCGATGACTTCGATCGATTTTCCGCTGGTTGAAAATGCGAATATCAGGTCATCAGCATCGATCATCCCTAAATCGCCGTGCCCAGCCTCCGCCGGATGGATAAAAAAGGAAGGGGTACCTGTCGAAGACAGAGTGGCCGCGAATTTTTGTGCCATAAACCCGGCTTTGCCGATACCTGTAGTAATCACTTTACCCGGACATGTCATCGCAAGATCAACGGAAGCTTCAAAGTCGTCAGTTACCACAATATTTTGAATCGCTTTGGCTTCTTTCAGCATAATTCTGGACATGTTTTCTTTGATGTTCATTTGCTTATCCGAGCTAGGGTGTTTGGAGATGAGCATTATACGTTTGCTTCAATTAAAGAAAAGGGGCCATGAAGCGCAAAAAAAAAAAGGGTGACATCAAGTCACCCTTTTTCAATCACTGTAAAACGTCTACAGGCTACATTTTTTGTTTAGAAAATGCCGGCTGGAAGTGATTGGATTGAACCGTCAGAGTAAGTGACTGTTCCGTTGGCAGATACTGTGCCAGTTTCAGTGCCTGCTACTGTCAAAGTCGCAATGTTGCCGGCTTGATCTGCAACCACAACGCCATTTTCCAAGCTTAGCGTCATTAATACCGTGCCGTCTGAGAACACAACGTTTCCAGTGCCAACAGAAGTAGAAGTTGATGAAGCAGTAAACGCGATGGTGTCGCCCCCAGCTGTCGCTGAATAATTGCTGATATCTTCACCAACAACCCCTGAAAGCCTCAAAGATAAATCATCTGCCGTTGCGCTAGCAAAGCTAATCGTTGCTGTGTATGTGTCACTGCCAGCAGCAATCGGGTCGGTGTAGACGATATTGAGCCCGAATGATGTCGTCGCTAAAGCGCCACTAACAGTGCCGACAAATGTTGTCACTGTATTTCCATCAACGACAGCGCCCGTCAAAGTGCCAGCAGTGAATGTCTGTGTTGTCACAGGATCATCACCCTGCGCTGCACCTGGCGTTGTTGTCACCATGGTTACGCCTTCTAGAGAGAAAACGCCTGCGCCTTCACTAGTACCCGTGGTGGCAGAAATAACAACAACCGTGCCATCCGCGCTTGTCTGCGTGGACGATGCATCAGCAATTGAGAAAACAGTGCCGGCCTTGGTCAGTGAGAAAGTGACAGGGTTAGTTGCATCGGCATTATCGAACGCAACTGTTCCATCTTCTGCTAGGTCTGCGACTGCTGCGTTCACCGCATCTTTGAGTGCACCACTGGCTGCCGTTGCTGGGCCGCTGTTCAGTGCTGCAACTGCATCCAGTTCCGTGGCAAATAGTTCCGTTGCGCTTTGTCCGTCAACACCGGCGCCTGCGGCACCTGTGGTTGCTAGCGCTGAAGATACAACGTTACCAAAAGTAGTGATGAAAGCTTTAGTTTGATCAACAGGTTCTGTGCTACCGGGTTCTGGAACCGGTGGGACTGAGACATCTTCATCACCGATCGCGTCATAAACCTCCTCTATCGCTTCCGCATTGTCTACCGCCGCATCGACAGCCGAGCTGTCGCCGCCACCGGCGGTGACCTGTGCTGATACGGTGGTCAACGCAGTAACAACCGAGTTAGTGAGGCTACCGAGTTCAGTACCAGAGGCCGCTAGGTTGCCTTCCGCATTTGCCGAGAGAGAAGCGTTAACTCGGGCAATAACGTCACCAACGGTTTCCCCGTCACCCTGATTTGCAATGATAGCTGCACCAAAGGCCGCAATTGCAAGTGATTCTTCTGATGCCGCTGCCGCGTCCGCTGAGTCAGAAACATCAGGGATGGCAATATCGTTCAAATCCTGTCCGCTGAGGTCAGTACCGGTAATCGTTTGAATAAGACCGAGGACCTGCGAACTTGCGTCCTCTACATCGTCCGCGGTAAGTGCGCTTGTGTCGGCTGATGCAAGTGCTAGATTCGTTGCCAGATCACTGGCCGGGGTGATATTAACCGTTGCGCTGGCTCCATCTTCTGTTGGAACCTCCGCAATAAGACCACGCAATGCAAATGTTGCTGGCAGTGGATAGCTTTCCCCAAATGCAACAGATGTGCCGTCGCCAACCGCACAATCATCATCAGTGCCTGCAAGATCAATGTCGCACACCATGGTGGCACCATCACCACCCGCAACCGTTACAACGATTGGCGCAGCGACATCGGCTTGATCAAATATCACTGTGTACGAACCATCAGCGTTAGTGGTGCCGCCGGATGCAATTGCGACATCAGCGCCTGCGGAATCAACAACCGTGATTGTTCCTCCACCAACGACTCCTTTAACCGCGCGGCCATCAATGCCGAATTCTGGATCAGCGGGGGGTTGAGGCGGCGTAATGGGTACGTTAGTGAGGCCGCTTGAACCACCTGAATCGCAGCTGACAATAAAAAGTATCGCAGAAACCAGTGCGATGGATTGAAGTATTGACTTCATAGAAATGCTCCATATCTATTCGTTGTTATTCGACAGCTCGCTCACTAGGTTCGACATGTTAGTTCAAACCATGTTGCTGTAGGAATTATCGTCCATAAACCTGACCTTAAATCGTACCGTATTCACTCAGCTGGGAGAAGTGTTTTTCTCTAAAGACTTTGTTTTTCTGCTATTTAGAACAGTTTTGGCCGCCTTTGGCCATTTTATGCTCATTGCAGATCACTTTACAAAATATGAAAACGACAATACATTCGTGGGGAAAAAGCGGAAAAAAACCCTTTCAAGTTAGCCAGCAACTGAGTCGAGGTCTGCGACTGCTCGGTATTGTGGACTAAGAATGCCTATAACCTACTGAAATATATGAAAAAGTAATACTTTTTAACAGGCGTTTGACTTTTGCGCATCGACTTTTGTGACTATGTTGCTTGTAAATTTGTCGGCATGCTGCGCGAACCACTGATCAACGGCTTGTTCAAGATTTTGTTTTTCCTGATTGGAAAAATGCTCGGGGTCAAAACGCCACCGATTATGGCTTTGTAAAATAGGTGCTAAATCAGGTAAATCGATCCGCTTCCCCCAATTGAGCAGTGTTTCCCCTGTCAATCGGGACAGGCCAACCTTGGTCACGTGTTCTTCTATTCGGTAAAAAGGTGATTGCGCGCCGGGTTGTTGAAGACCATCATGTTCCCTTGCTTCGTCGCCTTTTTTGAGAACCTGGTTGCTGGTGAATATGCGCCCTAGCAGTAACGAGACTAGAATTGCACCAAAGATAGAGAGTTCAGCTTCATAATCCTCGGTTTTCTGACTATCCCACCAAATTTGAAATGCAAAGGTAGCATTTGACAGTAAATCGATTGCTGGCCGTAAAAAGCTTGCTTCAGCCGCTTCGTTATCTGCCCATATACTGGGCGTCATATCGATTACTTGCCACTTACCGTCGATGAAAGCCTGAGCCCAGGCATGTGCGTGTCGTTGTCTGACGATGAACATGTCGAGCATTGGTTCATACTCTTGAATGGCAAAACCTACCGTGTACCGAGCAGGAATACCCAGTTCTCGCAACATCATCACAGTAGCCGAAGCAAAATACTCACAGTGCCCCGCCTTTGAACGAATCAGGAATTCTTCCAGCACGTCTTTTTGAGTTGATGGTTGGTAGAGACTGTATCGGAAGTTTTTGAACACCGACTCGAGTGTAAGAAGCGGATCGCTATCCACGATATGTGGTGCGAGAACCTTTGCAATCAGCGCTGATTGGTCGGGCGGGATAAACGTATCAACACGGGTTGCTCTAGTTGCAATAGTTGTTGTGCCACCGAAGCTTATTTTGAATGAAGGGCTAGGCACCAAACCCTGTCCTTTTACAGTCCCATATTGACTTTTGTATACGCTTGTTGCCTGTAGATCGCTAATCCTTGTGAGATTTTGAGGTACTGGTACAAGCGCGGTATCGCGACGAAACGCTTTATAAATTGTGGCAGAGGAACCTGCCTGCTGCGGATTGCCGAATGACCATTGAAAATCATCCGTCTGGGAAACATCGTCAAAATCTGAATTGAAAACCATCCAACCGTTCGCCGTTGGCATGTCGTAACTCGCTTCCTGTAGTAATTTTGGCGCTGCTTGACCCGTGTTCGGTTTAACGCGGAATAGTATTGTATTCGAGCTTTTTAATTTTCCAACGGCGCCTATTGAGGTTTTTGTGCGAAGCGGATCACTTCGTTGCTGAATGTAATTCGCAATGAGTTGTTGGGTCCAAGCTTTGAGCGCTAGGTGGGTGCTTCTAAATCCTTGGTGGGTAAAGTTCGCTACCAGAAAAATGACACCCATCGAAAGCAGCCATATTTTGACACTAAATCTCGGTGATCTAATGGGGAAAAGTGCGAGCATAACCAGAATGGTTGCGATAGGAAAAAAAATGGCTCGGGGTGATGTTTCGCCTAGGCTCGTAGGAACTTGTGTGGCGCTGGCGACTAAACACATCCCGAGGTAGACGAAATTCATGTTCCAGGCTTGATTAATCGGTTCAGGCTGTCTTCGCAGGGAATAAAATAAAATGTCTAGGCTCATCTTATTTTTGGTGCTGTATGCAATTACGGTGACCAAAGGGAAGAAGACAATGGGTAACCATGCGAGCAACGTGGTGAGAAAAGGCTGACTAGCTCGATTTAGAAACAGATAAAAACCAACAATAATAAACATGCAACTGGTGAGGTCAGCAGTGCGATAGAAATCCGGCATTGTAAGTTTCCAGCGTCTGCTGGTGAAAAAACGGGTTTCTAGGATCACTGCCATTGGTATTGCAAATTCCAACAATGAGCACTGATATCCCCAGAATATGATGCCAAGGAACAGAACATACCTGAGTCGTTTGTCAGAACTTTTCATAATGAGAGCAATGCCTCTGCAATCTTGTCTGATTCGAGATAATGGCAGTGCGGCGATTTCAGCGCATCACTTACGATCCGTTGATGTGAACCAGGCTGCTCGCCGTTTTTTGGTAAAACGATGACTAAAGCTGTTGTTGGCACACCTTTCGATTCTATTAATTTTTGAAGTTGTCGATGTTCCTCCGTCCATTTGCAGCAAACGATAACGCAGCCAGTGAGGCCCTGTGTTTTTGATCTGACAAATTCTGCAAGCAGAGAAAATGGTTCGGTGCTCGATTGTAGTGTTGCGAGTGCCTTCAGTTGCTGGTCTTGTCCTGTACGGGATGATGTGTCCTTCGAATTGCCTGGAACCGAAATTGTTTTCTCTGCACAGTAAACAAGCTCGACAGGTGCATTTTTCTCCGTCATACGTAAGAGAAAGCTTGTAGCTACGGACACTGCTTCCTCAAGTAGAGTCGAATCGTCAGTATGTACATCCAAAATTAGCAATTGTTTTAGAAAATATTCGTCCAGGTATTCTCTTACGACCGGATGACGTCGTTTAACCGAACTTGGCCAGTGTATTTTTTTTGCCGAATCGCCTTCACGGTAATCTCTGAGAGAGACAAACTCGTCGGACGTGCCGGTTGACCAATGTGCACTGGTACCTTCTGGTATCGCGTTGTTGCCGCCGGGTAGCTCAAACGATTCATTGATTCTGTATCGTTTAGGCAGTATCAATAGCTGCTCGGGGTTAATAAATCGTTTTACAGCGTAGTTCAAGCCGAGGAGGTCGGGGTACAAAATTGCTGTTGTGCCGAACTTGGTGAGTCCGCGCCTGAGTGGTTCGGCTTCTATCCTTACTTTGGCTTTGCCTTTGACGGGTATCTCACCAGCCTGTGCCGAGTTGATCCGGATACCTGTTTTTAGGCGTTGTAACCAAACAAAGCGATGAAACCCAATAAAACGATCGTAGATATTGCGGGTCTCTTCAAAAGGTTCCCTAGATGATTGAAGCTCCTGAAAACTGGGGGCAATAACCAGGGGTTCGTCGATGATGCGAAGATCAGCTTCGACCCGGGAACCGATATTGGTGATGACGATATCGTAGCTAAATTTTTGATTCGCCGAGACGTGCCTAGGCAGTATGCGCTTGACCGAAATCGCCGGCTCGTGAAAACGGACGGTGATTCGAGCGGATAATAAAAGTATAAGTAATAGCGTGAATAGCTGGTAGTTGAGGGTCAGATCAGTATCGATTCCGATTGCACCGCAAATCAATGCTGCGACAAGTACGAGTTGACCTCGTTCACTGCTTTGGCGGGCAGAATATCTGTTCTGTGTCACGCTAGCGTAGGCAGTAAATACGAATTTACGGAACATCTGGTTCAGGTTGGGACTTCAGTTTCGTTGATGATATCTCTGGTCACTTGCTCCGCTGTGCCTCCACCGTAGTCGCTGTCACGATGTAAAGCCAAGCGATGGGCTATAACCGGAATGGCTAGTTCCTGAATGACATCAGGAGTGACGAATTGCTCACCATTTATCAATGCCATTGCCTGCGCGCACTTCATTAGCATAATGCCAGCTCTTGGGCTGGCGCCCATGAGAACTTCTTTATGGTTCCGGGTGCTCGCCACAAGTTTCACAATATAACGTTTTAATTCTTCTGTAATGCGAATGAGTTTAACTTCTTCTCTGATAAACCGGATGTCGGCTGGTTCAAGCACTGCCACCAGATCGTCAAAGGGGTGACGTTTTTGCTGGACATCAAGCATGTGAAGTTCGTCATCTTCAGATACGTACCCAAGTTCAAAACGCATGGCAAACCGGTCCATCTGCGCTTCTGGGAGCGGATAGGTTCCATGAAAATTGACAGGGTTCTGAGTAGCAACGACAAAAAAAGTATCTTCGAGGGCGAATCTTTCCCCTTCAATACTCACCTGATTTTCTGCCATTGCCTCCAATAGGGCTGATTGGGTGCGCGGCGAGGCCCG
>CAXRCG010000311.1:0-14458 GCA_964228885.1 Pseudomonadales bacterium
CCGGAGGGTGTGAACGGGTACTTGAACGAATTCCCGCACGAGAGTTCAGCTAGGCTAAATACGAGAGTTTCTCAATATTTAGACGCTGTTTGCATCTCTGAGTTTTCAAGCATGTCCGGCGTAATATCAAACTTCGCCGACGTCTTCTGCTTGAAAGCCTTTTTCTGTTTCTGACAGATCGAATTCAACCTTTGCGCCCTGTTTGAGCGTGCGATAACCCTCGCCGCGTATTGAACGGAAGTGGACAAAGACATCTTCGCCATCTTCTCGCTCAATAAAACCGAACCCTTTGGCATCATTGAACCATTTGACCGTACCCAACTGTCTTTCGGCCATATTCAACCCCTCATTTTTATTTTTATATAAAGGTTCTCGGGATTAAGACAGAAATTTTCAAGCCTGTCCAGTGCCGGCTTTTACAAAAGAAAATGAAAAAATGGTTTTACTGAACTTTTCGTGTCTTTTATAACGCCGCCACTTTTGTTTTCTGGGCTTCCAATTGCTCAATAGCTGAATTTAGGTCAGTAACCTTGTCTTTCTCTTTCTGAACAACAGCTTCCGGCGCTTTGTCGACGAAGCTGGGGTTGTTGATTTTACCCTCTGAGCGAGCACGATCCTTAATCTTTTTCTCTATTTCCTTGTTCAGTCGGGCGAGTTCGGCGTCTTTGTCAATCAGGCCACTGAGAGGCACCAGAACCTGCATGTCGCCAACCAGATGTGTAGCAGAAGCAGGTGGTTCTGCATCAGTCTCAAGCCAATCTAACTGCTCGGGTTTTACTAAAAACTCGAGTAAGGATCTGTAGGCTTCCAGTCGCGCTTTGTCACTATCGTTACCTTTATAAAAGAGGACGGGTATCGGTTTGCCAAAAGAGATGTCCATTTCTCCTCGAATATTGCGGGTGCCGGTAACGATAGCTTTAAGCCACGCAATATCATTTTCCGCTTCTATATCCATGAGTGCTTCTGATGCGTCGGGGTAAGAAGAGAGAACAATCGTGTCACCGTCGCCTCGAATCGTCGAGGGTACCTGCTGCCATAATTCTTCAGTGATAAATGGTATGAAAGGATGGGCGAGCCGTAATGTCGCTTCAAGTGTCGAAATGAGGGTAAATCTCGTTCCGGCTTTTTGAGCTGCGGTGGCATTGTCATCGTTTAGCACAGGTTTGCTCAACTCAAGATACCAGTCGCAAAGCTGGTCCCATACAAATTCGTAGATCGCTTTAGCCGCTAAATCAAATCGATAGGTTTCCATTGCAAGATCGACAGCCTCAACTGTCTTTTGAAACTCTGAGACAATCCACCGATCAACCACGCTGGGTTCCCGAGATTGTCCTTCAGCGAAAGGTTCAATCGCTTCGTCTGTCGTATTCATGAATACGAAGTTGGCCGCGTTCCACAGTTTGTTGCAAAAGTTTCGGTATCCTTCCACGCGGTTCATGTCGAAACGGATACCTCGTGCACTGGAGGCGATTGAGTAAAAGGTAAAGCGAAGCGGGTCACTGCCATAGGCTTTAATACCCTCGGGGTACTCTTTCCGCGTTGCTTTCTCTATCTGTGCGGCTTTTTTGGGTTGTAGGAGGTGTCCCGTTCGCTTGGTGACCAAATCCTCGAGGCTAATGCCGTCGATGATGTCCATGGGGTCGAGTCCATTCCCTTTTGATTTGGACATCTTTTGGCCGTCTGCATCAGTGACCAGTCCGTGAATATAGACTTTTTTGAAAGGCACTTCGTCGACATATTTCAACGTCATCATGATCATTCTAGAAACCCAGAAACTGATGATGTCATGACCGGTCACCATCAGGTCAGTAGAGTGATAAGTCTCAAGTGCCTCTGTTTTTTCCGGCCATCCCAGAGTAGCAAATGTCCAGAGCGCAGATGAGAACCAGGTGTCTAGTACATCTTCGTCGCGGGTGAGCCTCTGATCAGCAGTCAGTCCATATTTTAAACGGACTGCCTGCTCGTCGTGTCCAACATAGACCTGGCCGTCATCGGCATACCATGCGGGTATCTGATGCCCCCACCATTGCTGGCGACTAATGCACCAATCCTGAATGTCTCTCATCCAAGCGAAATAGGTGTTTTCAGCGTTTTTTGGGGTAAATTGGATGCTGCCGTTCTCTACTGCCTCAATCGCTGGCTCCGCTAGGGGCTGAATTTTCACATACCACTGGTCGCTAAGATAAGGCTCAACGACGACGCCAGATTTCTCGCCCCGGGGTACAGCTAGCATGTGATCTTCTACTTTATCGAGCAGTCCAAGGCCGTCTAAATCTGCTGTGATGCGTTTGCGCGCTTCATACCTGTCCAGCCCTTGATAGGCTTCAGGCACCTCTCCGTTAAGGGTGGCGTCGTCATTCAAAATGTTGATAACGGGCAGTTCATGTCGCTTGCCCATATCGTAGTCATTAAAATCGTGTCCCGGTGTGATTTTTACGCACCCGGTGCCAAACGTTTGGTCAACATAGCGATCGGCAATAATGGGTATTCGGCGATCGGTAAGTGGTAGGCTTATTTCCTGGCCGACAAGATGTTTATAACGCTCATCGTCTGGGTGAACGGCTACAGCGGTGTCACCCAACATGGTTTCTGGTCGTGTTGTGGCAACAGTAAGAAAAGTCTGCGGATTTTCCACTAATGGATATTTGAAGTGCCAAAGGTTACCTTTTTCTTCTTCGGACTCAACTTCAAGATCTGAAATCGAGGTTTTTAGCTCCGGGTCCCAGTTTACCAATCGCTTACCGCGATAGATAAGGCCCTCGTCATATAGCGTTTCAAATACCGTGAGCACGGCTTCGCACATGCCCTCGTCCATAGTGAACCTCTCGGTACTCCAGTCGAGAGACGCGCCAAGCCTGCGTAGTTGTTTAGAAATAGTGCCGCCAGACTGCTCTTTCCATTGCCAAGCACGTTCAATAAATTTCTCCCGGCCTAATTCCGAGGCCTTAATTCCCTCTGCCGCGAGTTGTTCAGTCACAATTATTTGAGTGGAGATGCCAGCGTGATCGGTGCCCATCTGCCAGAGCGTCTTGTCTCCCTTCATGCGTCTGTGGCGAATAACGGAATCCACGAGGCTATGTTGAAAGCCATGTCCCATATGCAAGGTGCCAGTCACATTAGGCGGTGGAATCATGATGCAAAACGGTGTGCTACTAGAATTCGTTTCGGCTTTACGAGGAGAAAAATAGTCGTTTTCCTCCCATTTCTGGTACCAGCTTTGTTCAATTTCCTGTGGTTGGTATTTCTTCATTTCTGGCTCTTTTCTACTACGTTTGAGTCAAAATCCAGTCAACCCCAGGCGCCCGCAGGTCTCAGATTCCAATGTACATTCAGTGATTTAAACGAACGTGCGATTATACACACAGGTCAATTGTCCGAAGAAATAAAAATTAACATTCGAACGGTCTTATCGGGCAATAATTTAAGATTTTGTTCGCTGACTTTTCATTGATATGACAATTCGAAGATCTGAGTCTCTGACGCTTGGGTTTGACTGCTGTCTTGATCAAAAGAGGGTTTAGGCTGCAATAAAAAAGTAGGCGTTATTTGATGTATCATCACGGCAAATTCTCTTTTGGGCGACCGCAAGACCATGCAAAAACCAGAAAATCAATCTGGAAACATCAAAGCGACTGGCATCGTGGCTCAACCGGTATCGGTGACGCGCAAGATGGCAGCATCTCTGCCAAGACTCCGAGAGTTGGCGGCGAGCAAAGGTTTGAAGATGCATCACTTAGGTGCGGGGTATCCGCATCCCGAGGTGACCGACCCTCGAAATTTTCTCGCGCACAAGAATCGTTACTATCAGCATCTCACTGACAAAGAAGGCATTAATAATGCGGAGCAGTTACCAGAATATCTGCGCGAATCATTTTCCTACACCGATACGCTGGGACCGAAAAGCGTGCGCGAAAAATTCAGTCAGGTGTATGGGGCTGATTTGAAGGTAAGAATGGAACCGGATTTGCTCGTACCGACGGTCGGCGCGACCGGAGGTATCAGCTTGCTATGTTCCCTGTTTGAGCGCTCGGGCCAGCCGCTGGCATTTATCAGTGATGCGCCAACCTATGCAGGTTTTTTGGCTCGTGCAAGCCTAGGGCACCAGACAAAAATTTACAGCGTGGAAATGGATGACGAAGGTCCCTTGATCGCTTCATTACGATTACAGATAGAACAGGCGCGCGCCGACGGTCGATTTGTGCCTTTCTACTACACGGTGCCCGATGGTCACAATCCTGCTGGTTTCAGCTTTAGTCAGGCGCGTCGCGAAGCGATACTGGCTGTGATGCGAGAATACGGATTATTGGTGGTTGAAGATGCGCCGTATATCTATATTAATTATGCCGATGAGGTCGATAGGCCGGAATCATTCCTGTCACTGGCACCAGAGCAATCAGTTCATTTATTCACAGGCTCAAAAATTGGTTTTCCGGGTCCCCGGGTTGGTTTTCTCTACAGTGAGGCTGCGATGGATATTAGCGGTGGTGAGACAGTCTCTCTCAAGGACTTAATCGTGACTGAAGCGAGTAGTGACATTTTATTCCAGAATCCTGAGGCGCTTTATGGTTTGGAAGCCCTGTTGCACGACGAGAATATGGTATTGCGTGCTTCCCTGTGGCCGGTTGCGGAAGACAAGCTGGCCGTATATCGGGAAAACCGGCAAATCATGCTCGATGGGTTCGAGCGAGAGTTAGGCAAATATCCTGACAAGTTCACATGGACGCATCCTGGCGCTGGTTTTTTTACCGTGTTTTCCTTTCTTGATGACGGCATTGTGTGCGACGAGGGTTTTGTTAGCGATCTCGCCTCCAACTACGGCATCGTTGTCATACCCATGTATCCCTTTTATCCGGAAGACGCAACAAGCCGTAACCCAAAAGCTGGACTTAATGAGCTGCGTTTATCTTTTTGTTTCAGCGAAAGTCAGGGCGAAGCCCGCCGGAACGATTTAAAAGAATCAGTTCAGGCATTTTGTGATGCAGTAAAGAAGATATCTGACATCTATTGATTGCTCTCGGGGGCTGTTGGTGCTGACGGATCGTCTCGTTCCGGTGCAGGTAATTCCTCGTTGAGGTCATTCAAAACCGAGGTGAGATCGTCACGAAGTTGCCGAACGATCTTGAGGGAATACTCTGCCATCTGTGCGTTTTCATCCAGAGTTGCCTGAGCATTTAACGCCTCTTCATTGATCGAGTTAGCGAGGTCTGGATTTAACGCGTAGGAATGAATCGGGTCGCCAAACAAATCGGTTGCCAGGGGCTTATCGAGAGGGTCGAGATCCGGTGTGACTGGCTTCTTTCCACGACTGCTTATCTGCGCAAGCGCGGATGTCGTGCTGAGATCTTGAATGACATCCTCGAGTAATGGTATCTGTGACGGTAGCTTTACTGTCCGCTTGTCGTTTATTTTTGGGTCTTTGCTGTCAGACATTTTTACTCGCCGAATGCTGGCTAATTTTGTTGTATTTTATTTCATATCCGCGATCTTTATAAAATTTGTAGTTTTCCCTCGCTGCATCCCTGCTGTCAGTGTTGTGGGGGACAACTTCAGCAACGCGCTCGAACCGACTGAAAAAATCGGGTACGGAGCCGGATAGATTCACTAACACTTCCTGATGGGTATTGGGCTCATTCATTTTGCTGCATCCGATTCTGACCGGTGCCTCTTCATCAATATTGTCGAGCGCGTGAGGAATAAAACTCTCTGGCCTGAAGTGCCACAGCAAAGCATCCATTTCTTTCGCTTGAGCTTCGTTTTCAGTATGAATATGCACCTGGTGACCCAAGCGATAGATTTTTGCGACGAGGCGACAGCTGAATAACAGCGGCGCCTCATCACTTTCTATTTGATAAAAATCTATCTTTGTCATGGTTTGTCTATTTTGCTTCCTGTGCCCGATCGATGAGGTACTGGGTCAGCAGCGCAACAGGTCGACCGGTAGACCCTTTGGCACTTCCCGCTGCTTTGTAAGCGACACCCGCAATGTCGAGATGTGCCCATCGATATTTCTTGGTAAATCGGGCGAGAAAGCAAGCTGCGGTGACACTGCCTGCGGGTCGACCACCGGTATTCGTCATATCTGCAAATGCACTGTTAAGTTGCGGCTGATACTCGTCCCAAAGCGGCATTCGCCAGACTCGGTCCCTCGTGTTCTCGCCAGCTGCATTGATATTGTCCGCCAGTTCTTCGTCGTTCGCGTAAAGTGCCGCGGGGTGAGAACCCAGGGCCATGACGCAGGCACCGGTGAGTGTTGCCACATCAATCACCGTGGCCGGCTTGAACCTGTCGACATAGGTCAGTGCATCGCATAGAACAAGACGGCCCTCCGCATCGGTATTAAGAATTTCAATCGTTTGCCCGGACATGCTCCTCACAATGTCGCCGGGACGCGACGCATTCCCAGAAGGCATGTTTTCCGCGGCGGCTAGGACGCAAATAACGTTGATCGGTAATGCCAGTTCTGCGACCGCGCGCATGGCGCCAAAAACACTGGCTGCGCCACACATGTCGTAGGTCATTTCATGCATTCCAGCGGGTGGCTTCAAGCTGATTCCGCCGGTATCAAAGGTGATTCCTTTTCCAACCAGCACATGTGGTGCGGCTTTTCTGTTTTTTGCGCCTTTGTGCTCAATGATGATCATCTTGCCGGGCTGGTCACTGCCCTGTGAGACGGAAAGGAAAGAGCCCATGCCAAGCTTCTTCATTTCTTTTTCTTCGAGCACTTTGATGGTGAGTGTTTGATATTTTTTTGCCAGCAGCTTTGCTTGATCCGCGAGGTAAGTGGGCGTGCAGATGTTGGGCGGCATATTGCCTAGGTCCTTTGCGTTGTCAATTCCAGCGGAGATCGCAGTACCTTCAATGATCGCTTTTTTGACTTTGCTGGCCCCGGACTTAGCTATCAAAAAGTCAATTTTTTTGAGTGTCCCTTTTGCCGTTGGTGCCTTGCCGCGCATCTCGTTAAACGTGTAAACACCCGCGGTACTTTGCTCTACCAGTCGTCTTGCTTTCCACGCATCGGATTCCGTGCCCGCTTTGGCTTCTATCAAGCAGCAAAGAGCATTGTTGGCTGAGCTTTTGCTCAAGGCTGCGATCATCGCTTTTGCAACGAGCAGGAATTTTGGACCATCTGTCGTTTCGATATCCCCGAGACCTACGATGAGTACCCTTGGAGACGTCACGTTGGGTACATCATGCAGCATCAACGTTTGCCCAATTTTTCCATTCATGTCACCACGATCCAGCACTTTCTTTATAAAGCCCTTGCTAGCTTGGTCAAGTAAATTGGCGGAATCAGAAAAGTGATTGTTTTCATAAACGCCCACGATGACACATTGACTGCGGGCTTTTCCCGAGATTCCTGATTTAGTACCAAATTGCATGCTGACTCCTAGAGACATTACTGTAAGTGAAGTGGATAATACAGCTTCCGAGACTGTGGGTCACATTAACGTGGCACATGTTTTGAGCTAGTTAATTATCGCTATCGTTAGCAGGGTCTGCCTTGATTTTATATCGATATTTTGCCAAAGAAATATTTGTAACAATGTTATCGGTCGCCAGTGTCGTGCTTGTTATTTCAATGGGCTGGCGTTTTAGCGGTTACTTGAATGAAGCAGCGAGGGGTGTCATCAGCAGTGATGTTCTGTTTTTGATCATGGCCTATCGTTTGCCCGGATTTCTCGAACTGATAGCACCGGTCAGTTTTTTTCTGGCGATTATGCTTTCATACGGTCGCCTGCATGTAGATAGCGAAATGGTGATCCTAGAAACCAGTGGGCTGAGCCCAACGAAACTGGTTGTGATGACGCTGATGTTGTCGCTGGTTGTCATGATAGGCACGGCGTCAGTAACACTTTGGTTTAAACCCCAGGGTGAGAAAAAGGTTGAGACCCTACTCAAGGCCCAACGGGACTTGACGGAATTCGATACGCTGGCGCCAGGTCGATTCCAAACTCTAAGATCAGGCAAGAGGGTGACCTATACCGAAAGTCTTTCCGATGAAGGTGAGCTTAGCAATGTGTTCATCAATGAATACAAAGTCTCAAACGCGCATGGCCCCAAAGATGTAGTCACGATTGTTGCAGAAAGCGGCGAGAATGTGGTCGATGAAACCGGAAATCGATTTATATTACTCAAGAACGGTATGCGCTACAGTGGCGTGCCCGGGAGTGCGGATTATCAGGTCATTCGGTACAAAGAATATGGCCAGCTGGTTGCCAAGGCAAAGGCGCCGGCAATGAGTCGACGAAGGGCTGCGATCCCAACCATTGAATTATTTAGTATGGCAACCCTCACCCACGTGAGTGAATTGCATTGGCGTATTTCAATTATCCTGATGATTCCCGTTATTGCCGTCATGGCGATCCCGCTGAGTCGGGTTAGCCCTAGGCAGGGGAGGTTCACCCGAATGGTACCAGGACTGATACTGTGTTTTCTCTACGTTATTTGCCTCTCGTCGGGTCGGGCGGCGATTGAAAAGGCGCAGCTACCGAAAGAGGTGGGTCTTTGGTGGATACACGGTATTTTCATTGCCGTTGTTATCAGCTTGTATCATATAGAAAAAATGAAAGCGCCTTTTCGGGCGTTTGCTTTGCTGTTTAAACCGAAACTCGGCACGAGTGCATGATGAAGCAATTGGACTTGTATGTTGCGAAAACCGTCGGCTTGACGATGCTGTTAGCCGAGCTTGGTTTGCTGGGTATACTCACGATATTCACTTTTCTAGAGCAGGTCGAGGACATGGAGAACAACTATGCTCTCGTTAACGTGACTGAATTTGTGATTTATAGCATGCCCAGAATGTTTTACGAGGTTATCCCTTATTCAGCGCTCATAGGTTGTCTCACCGGGTTGGGGTTGCTGGCGAACAATAGTGAAATTGTTGTGATGCGGGCAGCGGGTGTTTCTACCTGGTCTTTGTCGCTCAGTGCTATGAAACCAACAATTTTGCTGGTGTTGATTGGCCTGATGGTGGGCGAGTACGTGTTGCCGGATGTTGAAAGAACAGCGCGTAACGAACGTTTAAAAGCACTGTCATCGGAAAGCCAAATTACACCGCAATTTGGTTTTTGGTATCGTGAAGGCAACATTTTTATGCACTTTGATGAGGTGGGTCAGGATGGCAGTCTTGAAGGGATATCACACTACTATTTTGATGATCAACAGAAAATGACACGAAGTTTGTTTGCTAAACACGGGACCTTCCACAGCGAGGGTGATGATGGAACCTACTGGCAACTTGAAGACGTTATCGTGACAGACTTTCAAGCCGGCAGGACTCAAGCGAATCATATTAATTCTTTGAGATGGGACAGTAGCTTGGCACCCGAGCTGCTGAGCACCGAGATTTTGGTTCAACCGGACAAAATGTCGATTGGCGAACTCCACGATAAAATTGAGTATATGAGAGAGCAAGGTTTAAACAGCGGCAAATTCGAACTGGGATTTTGGAAAAAAGTGCTTCAACCGCTCTCTACAATAGGGCTGGTCTTTGTCGCCATTTCTTTTATTTTTGGTCCATTGCGTGAATCTACGATGGGTATGCGGGTGATCATGGGTTTAGTGATCGGCATCTTGTTCAAATTTGTACAGGATCTGCTGTCACCCGCGAGTATGGTGTTTGGTTTCTCCCCCATCATCGCTATCATCATTCCGATAGCAATCTGCTTTATCGTCGGCTATCCTTTGATGCGAAGAGCCAATTAAGGGGTGGAGACTATTCCGGTAGCACCTCATCGCGGCGATCAAGTTTTTCAGATGGGTAAGGCTTTTGACCCAGATAGACCACCTTTGTGCCTGACCAGACATCATGTAGCGCCAGGTGCTGTTTATTTATCAACGCCCAAAACATGCCGATGCCAAGCGGCATCATCGAAACGGTCGCGCAAAGAAAGCGTTTCACGGCATCTTTAGCGCTCATGATCTCCCCTTCGCCGTTTACGGCGCGAATCTTCCAGACCTGCATACCCAGAGACTGACCTTTTACAAGCCAGAAATAGAAATAGAAAAGAAAGATTTCGATGTAGCAGATTAACTGCACCCAGATGGTGGATAGCGGTGCTTGTTCTGGCAGACGACGGTCCTCGGGGGCGGCGTCCCCGAACACCATCATCAGTATGGAGCCAGTGACGGCCCAAAGCGCAAACAGTAAAAAGAAATCATAGGTTTGCGCTGCCAGTCTGCGACGAAGGCTTGCGGTTGGATATTTTTGCTCAACGGTCATGTTTTAAACCTGATAATAATTCATCATTGTACCAATGATTCCGCTCATAATTTGCACTTCTTTTAAATGTCAGAAATTGGACGCTCGTTAATATTTGGGCACAAATTCCGGCCCCTCTAAGGTGTGACAGAATCTTGCATTATGGAGCGGGCGGTTTCATAAAACTTGCTTCACATTCGGCAACCACATTTTCGTCGTCTTGACGGATCATCTTTCCTTCCATTTGGAACAATCGCCCCCGCTGTTTGAGGCATCGACCTTCAAGCCTGACCGGGGTGCCCGTGGGCAAGTCATCCTTGTAGCGAATTTCACACTTAGCCGTAAATGCTTTATCACCTTTGAGGTAAATCCAGTTAGCCATGACGTCGTCTAGGGCAGAAAAAATCAAACCACCGTGTGTGACAGTGTCATATCCGCAGTGCTGAGGTAGTGGCGTGAACTCGGATAGGCATACGTCATCCTCGATCCTAAATTGTAGGCGAAGCCCTATCGGGTTTTCTGGACCACAAACAAAACAGAGATTTGCGTCGCTTCGCAGGCCTTGCGGCGATTGTGTATTGGTGTCTGAATCGGGTTTATTTGCTTTCACGCGTTGCACCTCCGGTCATGTTAAAACCCCCAGCGGCTGAATCCCCTGTTGAAGCATTTACGGCCTGATATCTGGCGCGTTAGATACTAGCGCGAGAGGCCAAATAGCTTCAGGAAGAAGCGGTTATTAAACACCTCCCAAAAAGAGGTCTTGTACATCTCGCGGGGAATTTTACCCTTGATTTCATCGTGTAGCGCCGGTAGTTCTGACCAATGTAAGCCTTGTTTGTAGTGGTGTGCCGTATGGTAACCCAAATTACCGGTGACGAGATTAAAAACAGGGTTGATGTTGTTAAATGAGGCTTTGAAATGGTCCTCAGTTTCACTCAATCCAGCATGGTGATCATAGGTAACCCACGCAGTGATAAACAAGCCGACGACCATTGGAATGGTAAATAGCATCGTTGCTTGTAGTGGATGATAAATTGTCAGCGCTAAAACCAATGCAACGGCGAGTGCAGTATATATCACGTGAGTTCGGTAATGATGGGGGTGTTTTTTGCCCACCAGATAACCTCGGTAATAGGCGGTAAACGCAACGTTCAGCGTGTATTCCCATTCACGCATGCGTGTCCCGTCTTTGCGCTTCCAGCGACTTTCGTCAATCGTTTGGTCAAGATAGTTGTGGTGGTGACCAAAGACATGATGCAGCAACCAGAGATTTGTTGTGACGCCTGTATGTAGTGCGTAGGCGAGTTCCAGTAGACGGTTAAGAGAGGTGAAACGAAAGGTTTTGGTGTGTTGATGATGATGATTCCAAGAGCAGATGCAACCCTTTGGAACGACGGTCAACGCAAAATAGAATGCAAGAACCCAAAAGTTCTCAACAGTAAAGTAAAGAATGAAGTCCACTAGAGTCAGGGATAAAATTAAAAAGACCGGCAATCGGTCAGCAGTTTTTCGGAACACAGTATTTATCTAGTGGCTACCTGAATTAAGTCTACCATGGGCGACGGGTTGCCCGAGTCATAGCAGGCTGGTGTACATGGTATAAGCGAGTTTAGTAAAAGTAAACCGCTGGTTTGATTGTGAGGGTATGGGTTAAATTTGTTGATAAACAGATGTAAAGAAGAACGGGAATTATGCGCTGTGACTGAAGATAAGATAATCGCTTTTAATAAGGCTAAAAACTCTGCCAAACATCAGGGCAGTGTTATGAAACAGAAAGATCGAAAACTTGATGCCTTGAAGGCGGCTTTTAAGGCGTCTCGTGACGAGGTGGCCCAACAGCGTAAGAGTGAAGCATCGCAGGCTCAGAAACGGAAAAAGAATAAGAAAAAACGAGATGGAAAGAAAGGCAAGTAATCGGTCTTTAGAGCGCTAGCACTAGCCGCTGATGTTGAACCGTTAAGTCTGTTTCAGGGTTGTTAATATAACTTCTCTGACTTCCGCCGAAAGGTCGCTCAGGTTTTTCAGTTCGGGGGCGTCATGCCTGTGCTCTGTGGACCCGCTTTCAGTCGGGCTGTTCTCCTTTAGAGCGGGTGCATTCTTGCGCGACTTGGAGTCATCGGCGGCCGTCGATGTTACTTCGACCGATACGGGTTCGCCAATAGTCATTCTCGTGACACCTGGGCGCAGATCTATGGTGTCTGAGGGTAGGATGTGCCTTGTGTTTTGGATCGTTATTGGCAGTATTGGCAGGTTAAGTTCCTGGGCCATCCGGAATGCGCCTTTTTTGAATGGCCTCAATTCCCCGCTTCGCGACCGAGTACCCTCAGCAAAGAAAATAACCGACATCCCATCTTTTATCCTTTCTCTGGCGCGTTTCATCGAGGCGAGGGCTGAGGCAGTATCTGATCGGTCGATGATGACATGACCCATCATTTCGCAGGCTAGCCCTAATACAGGCACTGCCCTCAACTCCTGTTTCATCACCCATTTGACATCGATGCCCAGAAATCCGTAAAGAAGATAAATATCAAGCAGACTTTGGTGGTTTGCCACGATGACGTAAGACTGGCCTTGTTTGATATGTTCTTTGCCGGTTGTTTGAACGCCGATGAGTGCAGCTTTTGTGTTTATTTTTGCCCACAGGGTACCAAAAACTCTTGATGAGTAGTCCGGCGCGCCCAGAAATGACAGTACGATGATAAATGAGCCGAGTATTGTGGTTGTGAGCACTAAAATAGGCAGCACGAACATCCACTTGTACGCGGTGTACAGCCCGGTTTTGGGTGTCTGGCGGTCCAGAATTTGTTCAGTACCGTATGTCATCTCGTAATTCTGCCTTCCCCTGTAGGTCGCTCGCAAGGATAAAACAAAAATTTCCCAGTTTGGTACGTTCTGTCAATCGCGAGTTCGGCATGCTCATTTCTGTTCAAACGTTCGCCGCGTATTTACTTTGCGCCGCTATTTTGAGGAATCACTGATACAGCAGTCAAATTTGCCGTCTAATGTGATGGATGATTGACCTCGTCAAGAATAACAGTATAATACGTAGTTAACTACGTATATAAATAGGTATATTTGTGCATTCAGATGTTCTAGGAGAATTAGGTGCGCTGGCCTTTGGCAATAGGTTGAAACGTTTGTCTGATAGGGTTATGCAGGAGGGCGCTAAAATGTACCGAGCAACAGGAATCGCTTTCGAGCCAAAGTGGTTTCCTGTTTACTACTACTTAAGTGAAATGGGGCCTCGCTCAATCATGGATATTGCTAAGGCGGTAGGAATATCTCATCCCTCTGTTAATCAAATCGCCCGGGAGATGAAAGCGGCCAACCTCGTGTCCGCTTACAAGGACACGAAGGATAAAAGAAAACGTGTGTTAGCGCTTACTAGCTACGGAAAGTCGCAAAAAAAGTCTATTGAGGCCGTATGGCAAGTCATAGGCGCAACACTTACAGATTTACTGAATGAAACTGGGGTCGACTTTTTAGGGTATATGGGTACTGTCGAGCGGCTACTTGACCGGCGCAGTCTTGAGCAACGTTTTCTCGATCGTTACAACCCGGCTGCAAGCGTATTTGAAGTGATGGAGTTTCGTCCAGCACTGGCCGATTCGTTCAGGGAAATAAATGAAGAATGGATTAGCGAAGATTTTTCCATGGAGGAATCAGATCGCGATGTCCTTTCAGATCCGCGGGGATACATCATTGATCCTGGCGGTGCAATACTCTTTGCTTGCGAAAAAACCACGGGTCATCCGCAGGGTACTTGTGCACTAATTAAGCGAGGCGATGATATTGGCGAGCTTGCAAAAATGGGCGTTTATAAATCTGCGCGTGGGCACGGTCTTGGAAAACTATTGTTGAGCGCCGCGTTAAAAAAAGCAACTGAGCTGGGTTTTAGAAAAATGTACTTGGAAACCAATGCCAGACTGGCGCCAGCGCTTGGTCTCTATCGCTATTTTGGTTTTGTCCAAAAGCCATTTCCGAGGGCGTCTGATTATAATCGTGCTGATGTATATATGGAGGTTGAGCTTAACGCGGTTACGACGGCCGAGTAGATTAATGGTACGGGTTAGGTTTAATAAAGTGATCTGTTTTCTCAGTCCACATAAGTTTCGGGAATCAAATGTATGATGGGCCAATCGGTTTCTTAAATAACGCAAAACCCCTACCACCAACCAGGCACTCAAGAAATGGGTAACCGCAAAAGCTTAAAGCCCGTTTTTACCTAATTTTTTCTGGCGTTTGCCATGGCTGATG
>CAXRCG010000312.1:0-15970 GCA_964228885.1 Pseudomonadales bacterium
CCGACAGATAACACACGAAACATGGTGCCAGAACGATCATGTTCTGCTGACCTCATTGGTTGAAAAAACTCTTCTGGCACACCATTTGAAATGACTTCAACAGGCTTTAGAAGGTTGCGTTTCAGCAACTCATCTGCAGCGAACTGGGAAGGTGCAATCACTATGTCAGCCTTATTATAAATAAAATGTATGAAAACCTTGTACAAGAGTTCTCGCAGCCAACGGAAATTGAGACCGAGATTAAGCAGAAGATTCTCAGGTTGAACATGAAAAGAGCACACGACCGGCACCCCTAGACTTCGTGCCATCCTGATCGCGGCGTAACCAAGAAAGAAAGGGAACTGGACATGTAAGATACCTGCTCCCGCGAGTGCCTGGCGCATCTGCTTGCTGTTGGAACGAGCCAACAAAACCTTCATGCCGCGAATAATGCGATTAACCCCTGGAACAGACAACACAGGAAAGTAACATCTTTCCAAAATGCCCTGCCGGGGATCTACATCGTTGGTGTCGATTGAAGGGGTTCGATTAGGCTCCACACCTTCAGCAGGACAAGAAAGAATTCTGAACCCATAACCCTGATTTCTCAGCGCATCGACAAACCTGCGAGACGAAACCACGGTACCATTGTAAGGCAAGTCCCAGGGATCAACGACGACACAAATCGAGCCCAAGTTAATCTCTGGTTCAGGCGCGATGTTCTCCACCGCATTGTTCGCATGAATGCTTTTTGGCACTTTTTATCGCTACCTCACGGGCTCAACAGGGCACAACTGCCGCGGGAATTCACAACACATCACCAAGGGTGATAAACCTGAGACGATCGAGAGTACGTTTGTTGTGGCCAGAGATATCGCACCGGCGGCTTTCGTAAGCTGTAAAATCATCTGATCTCTCACAGGTATAGAGTCAACCAAGAATGGCACCCCTTGAGTCGTCGCCGAACGCTTACAATCAATATTCTCTTTGACTGTAAAAGGAACGCCATACAAGGGTCCGCGAGTCTCAGCATTGTCTGCTTTTCCGGCCTTTTTCAACGCTGATTCAACAAGCGTCACAGTAACGGTGTTTAGAGACGGGTTCAACCCAGCGATTCTTCGCAGATGACTTTCAACTACTGCAACGCCGAAAACAGATTTATCTTTGACTACACCTGCTCGCTCCTTAGCCGAACGGCGCCATCCCTCCGTGATCATCATTTACCCCGGGTTTTCGTGATTATCATGCATTTTGAGGATACCTACATCCCATTGAATGCGCCAACACCCATTACCATGTAAAATGCTTCATTTGAGCCTAGTTCCAACCGGATATACATCAGATGAGTGATGAAACAACCCATTTTGGTCTAAAGCAAGTGCCCATTGCAGAGAAAGCGGGCAAAGTTGCGGAAGTATTTCATTCTGTCGCCGGAAATTATGATGTCATGAACGACCTCATGTCGCTAGGCACACACAGAATTATGAAACAGATCGCCGTGGAGATGACCGCCGTCGGACCTGGCGACCGAGTCATGGACCTTGCCGGGGGCACTGGCGATCTGACCGCAAAATTGTCCCGGATCGTCGGCAACGAAGGTGAAGTGATTTTGACCGATATAAACTACTCCATGCTAAGCGTCGGTCGAGACCTCCTACTTGATAAGGGGGTGATCGGAAATGTTTCATTTCTCCAGGCTGATGCAGAAAACCTTCCCTGCCCTAACAATTACTTTGATGCAATCACGGTCGCTTTCGGACTACGTAACGTTACCAGGAAGGAGACCGCGCTCAGATCAATGTTACGTGTTCTTAAACCCGGTGGGCGGCTGGTTGTTCTTGAATTTTCACATCCCGAAAACCCTTTACTGAGAACAGCGTATAACGCTTTCTCAAATCTATGGCCGGGCATCGGCAAGGTGGTCACCGGAGATAAAGACAGTTACCAATACCTTGTAGATTCGATCAAGGTCCATCCCGAGCAGGATAAGCTAAAAGAGATGTTCAACGAGGCGGGCTACGTTGATTGCAAGTACCACAACCTGCTGAATGGCATTGTTGCTATCCACACGGGTAAGAAAATGTTCGAGAACGTCAGGCCCTGACCTATGCGATTCTTCCGAATTCTCAAAATTCTCTGGGTCATCGCACGCAATCGACTTGACAGATTGGTCGTGAAGAATGCACGCACGCCACTCCCCGTCCGGTTAGTTCTGTTATTGCTCAAAATATTTCCGGCACCAAAAGAGTCACCTGCCAGCTCCCTACGGCGCTCTTTGGAACAACTCGGGCCAATCTTCGTCAAATTTGGTCAAATACTCTCTACTCGAAAGGATTTGTTTGATCCGGAAACCTCGGAAGAACTCGAGAAGCTGCAGGACCAAGTACCTTCTTTCCCCTCCAATGAAGCAACCCGCATCATCGAACAGAGTCTAGAAGATACCATCGAAAACCTATTCAGCACTTTCGAAGATGAGCCACTCGCCTCGGCTTCAGTAGCACAGGTCCATGCCGCTGTATTACAAACGGGAGAGTCGGTTGTTGTTAAAGTGATTCGTCCCGGCATCGAACGCGTTATTCACGACGACCTGCGAGTGATGCACTTTGTCGCTCGCTGGCTCGAAAACCTGTCGGAGGACGGAAAACGGTTACATCCCATCGACGTCGTAAAGGATTACGAGCGAACGATCCTCGATGAGCTCGATTTGAATCTTGAAGCTGCAAATGGGATAAAACTGAAAAAGAACTGGGATCATTCGGGCAAGCTTTACGTGCCCAAAGTCTACTGGGACTACACCCGAACCAATATCCTGGTGCTTGAGCGGATCTATGGTATCGGTGCAGCCAATGTTCAGGACTTGAAAGACCAAAACGTGGACATGAAAAAGCTGGCTCACCTTGGCGTTGAGATCTTTTTCACACAGGTCTTTGAGCAAAATTTCTTTCACGCCGATATGCACCCTGGAAACGTCTTCATCGATGCAAATGACCCAGCAAACCCCTCTTATATCGCACTTGATTGCGCAATCATGGGGTCTTTAACCGAAGAGGATAAAAACTATCTTGCTAAAAACTTGCTGGCCTTCTTCAATCAGGACTATTTGGAATCAGCGCGCCTTCACGTCGAAAGCGGCTGGGTACCCGCGGATACAGACATCCACGAATTCGAGGCAGTCATACGCAGCGTCTGCGAGCCTATTTTCCAGAAGCCCATTAGCGAGATTTCCTTCGGTCGAGTGTTGATGAGTTTATTTCAAACAGCGCGGCGCTTTAATATGGAAGTTCAGCCGCAACTCGTTTTGCTGCAAAAAACACTGCTGAACATCGAAGGAATGGGTCGGCAGATTTACCCCGATCTAGATCTCTGGGAAACCGCAGCGCCATTTATGGAAAAGTGGATGAAAGACCGGCTGGGGATTAGGGGTTTGTTGAATCGTGTTGGCCAGACCGCGCCCAGACTGTTCGAACACCTACCAGAACTGCCCATGTTCGCGCTAGAAGCGATGAACCAGCTAAATCAGCTAGGTCGTAACAACAAAACCCAAGCAATACTGCTCAAAGACCTGAGGCGCACTCTCGAGCGTGATCGACGGGAACGCCGTCACATGAAAGCGGCGGGTCTCGCGATTACAGCCGCTTTCGTTGCCCTGGCCTCTGCGCTCATTTCCGATGTTAACCTCGTCGAAAATACCGAACTGCTACTGGGATCCTCTATCCTTGGCAGTCTCGGCGTTTACTGGATGTTCATCAAAGTCTGATAATCAAGCCAACCTCCTGCTAGAATGCTCCTCCAATGAGCTTTATATCCACTTAAAATGACTAACAAAACCGCTGAATCACCCACACCCGAATGGCTCTCTGAAGTAAAATTTGACGCCGATGGCCTCATTCCGGCCATTGCCCAAGACATTCAAACCAAGCGAGTACTGATGGTCGCTTGGATGAACCGTGAGGCACTTTTAGAGACGATAAAGACTCAATCGGCGGTATACTGGTCCCGATCTAGAAAGAAGTTGTGGCGCAAAGGCGAAGAATCCGGTCACTTTCAACATATTAAAGAGGTCAGCATCGACTGTGATGGTGACGTCGTGCTACTCCAGTTAGAGCAAATCGGTGGTATCGCTTGTCATACAGGCAGAGAGTCCTGCTTTTTCAGGGTGTTCACTCAAGGCCAGTGGCAAACCATAGAGCCACAGCTGAAGGACCCGAACGAGATATACTCGAAACAGTAGACCGAAACAGTAGACAGAAATAAGGGTCAAGCCTCGTATGTGCTATTATTTGCTTCTAATAAGCGTATGTATACCGGCTACTATACAGATGACAACCGATTGACTAGAACAGGAATAACCTAGGTGAATGATGTAATTGACCGACTGATGGAAGTGCTAGCGGCGCGCAGAGATGCTAGCCCCGATTCTTCTTATGTCGCAAAACTTCATCACAGGGGTTTAAACAAGATTTTGGAAAAAGTCGGTGAGGAAGCTTTTGAAACAGTTCTGGCAGCAAAAGACGCAGAAAACAACGACAAGCAAGCGCATCGGGCAGAGGTCGTTAAGGAAACGGCAGACCTATGGTTTCATACGCTCGTCATGTTGAGCCATCTCGACATTCCAGCGACCGAGGTCATCAGTGAACTTGAAAGTCGTTTTGGCGTTTCAGGACTGGCGGAAAAAGCATCACGACCACGAGAATGATTTATACTTAGTCAAAATTCGCTGCTACATTTAGCTGCTTGTTTGCAGGCAAATGGTCTGGAATGATCAAGAACGTTCAGATAGATATTTAGGAGAGACGATATGCCCGGAATGACAGAACTGATTGTTGTGCTTGTGATTGTTGTTTTACTGTTCGGCACAAAAAAATTGAAAACATTGGGTGGCGACCTCGGATCTGCCATCAAAGGTTTCCGAAGTGCACTCGGCGGCGCAGATGATAAATCGAAGCTTGATGTCGATCAGGAACCTCAACTAAAAGATGTTACCCCGAACACTTCAACACAAGATAAAGTCGAACCAAATAAAGAGAATTAGCCTTTATGTTCGACATAGGTTTCCCTGAATTATTGCTCATTAGTGTTGTAGCACTGGTGGTCATCGGTCCGGAAAAACTACCCGAGACCGTGAGAACCGTTGCATTGTGGATTGGTAGATTGAGGCGAAGCCTATCAAACATTCGCCTAGAACTTGAAAATGAAATCGGGGCGGATGAAATTAGACAGCAATTGCACAATGAAAACATCATGAAGGAACTCTCTGACACAAAGAGTGAGCTCGAAGACATTATTCAAAATGCAGACAATTCCATCTCCGACGCAAAAAACTCGCTGAAGTCGATTCCCTCTCAACTGGCAAATTCCGCTGCAGACGAAAAAATCGAAGGTTCGCTTGAGCCAGCCGGCGCACCCATGTCTGGTATAGGAAACCCAACTGAACTAGACGCAGTCAAGGCACCTGTCAATGACCAAGATAAAGACGCAGCGCCCAAACTCTCTGGCAGTAGCACATAAGGTAGCCTGTGACGAAGACATTCGAACAGGACGAAAACCTAGACGAGGGCCAACCGCTCGTCGCTCATCTGATTGAACTAAGAAGTCGCGTACTTCGATCATTGGCGGCGGTGTTTGTGATTTTTTTGCCGCTGTTCTATTTTGCTAACGACATCTATGGATTTGTCTCTGAACCTTTGAGGGCGTTCCTGCCTGAAGGTGCAACGATGATTGCTACCGAGGTTGCATCTCCCTTTCTCACCCCTTTCAAATTGACGTTAGTACTTGCGATCTTTATCGCCATTCCCTTCATCCTTCACCAAGTGTGGAGTTTTATCGCGCCCGGACTCTACAAAAGTGAAAAACGCGTCGCGTTCCCCCTGCTAGTATCGAGCATATTGCTGTTTTACGCGGGTATCGCCTTCGCCTTCTACGTCGTTTTTCCGCTCATTTTTGGTTTCTTCACCAGCGTGGCGCCGGCAGGCGTCACTGTAATGACTGATATCAATCGTTATCTAGACTTTGTATTAAAACTATTTTTTGCTTTTGGTATCGCTTTTGAAATTCCCATCGCAACGATACTACTTGTCTGGACCGGCGCGACAGATATAGCAAGCCTGCGCCGCAAGCGAGCTTACGTTATCGTTGGGTGCTTTGTTGTTGGCATGTTGCTTACACCACCGGATATCATCTCGCAGATCCTGCTTGCCCTGCCTATGTGGTTGCTTTACGAGATTGGTATTTTGTTCTCAATCTTTTTGGTGCGCCCAGAATCCGACGCAGACGCGTCATAAAACACGAGGGAATGTTGATGATTAAGCTATACCATGTACCAGGCACTCGGGGGATTAGAGTGATTTGGGCAATGGAAGAACTTGGCGTGCCCTATAAGATTGAGCTGATCGATTTTAGCGCCGAATACAGAGAAACACCTCAGTGGAGGAGCAAGAACCCCGTCGGTAAAGTACCAGCGATGGAAGATGGAGACCTCACAATATTTGAGTCCGGCGCAATGGTCCAATACTTGCTGAATAAATATGGCGAAGGAAGACTGCAACCTGTGCCTAGTTCTGATGATCATGCGCGATATCTGCAATGGAGCTGGTTCGCCGAATCAACATTTGCTCGCCCGCTAGGTGAAATTGTCAATCATCGAAGAACCATTCCTGAGGCGTTTCAATCCGAGCTGGCCATAAACGAAATGCAGCAACGCGCCCACACTTGCCTCGACGCCCTCGACCAACATATTGCAAATCAACCTTACCTGTTGGGAGATTCATTCAGCGCAGCAGACATTATGATGGGTTATTCTCTTTATATTTGTGACCTGCTCGCACCGACGGACAAATACAAAAACTCCGCTCGGTACTGGGAGCACTTACAGACTCACAGTGGCTGCCGCATAGCAATAAATGCTGGGCGATAATCTGAAAACAGTAAAAACCTGAAGGAATCACGAATGCCGGTACCTTACTATGACTGGACAGAACATAACGCAAACATACGCCCTGACAAAGTCGCTATTCTAGACTCTGACAATCAGCAGACGCTCACCTATAATCAGCTCAACACGCGCGCCAACCAGCTTGGATCATGGCTCAGCGTCAATGGCATAAAAAAAGGCGATCGCGTGGCTTTACTTATGCCTAATTGCCCCGAATTTTTCGAAGCACAGTTTGCCTGCTCAAAGATAGGCGCGATATGCCTGCCCCTAAACTGGCGACTGACAGCACCTGAACTTGAATATATATTGAATGATTCCACACCCTCTGTCGTTATTTACGATGAAAAATTCAGCGAGCTAATAACAATACTGAAAACCACCTGCGCCGTACCAACCTATCTCGAAATCGCCGAAAACAAATCAAACAGTTCCTATGAGGCTGCCATCAGTGGCTCCAGCGAAACGCTAACACTCACACCTTGCACACACGATGACACGTCAATGATCATGTACACATCCGGTACAACCGGACATCCGAAGGGCGCGCTGATTACACATGGCATGACATTTTACAATTGTGTCAACCTTGGCATACCCGCAGGTGTCAGTTCAAAAGCGATTCAGTTGGTCGTGCTTCCTTTGTTCCATACCGGCGGATTGAACTGTTACGCAAACCCAATACTGCATGCGGGGGGGCAAATCGTGCTTATGCGTGATTTTAACCCAGGTCGAGCCTTGGGACTGATCAATGATGCAGAAATTGGTATAACACATTTTTTTGCTGTGCCAGCTCCGTACCAATTCATGATGCAACATCCTGATTTCGAGACAACTGATCTCAGCCGAATCGTAGGCGCTGGCGTTGGCGGCGCGCCCTGCGCCGAGACCATTCTAACAACCTGGCTAGAACGCGGTGTACCTCTAGTTCAAGGCTGGGGCATGACGGAAACCAGCCCTGGGGGCACTGCACTGGAAGCTGACGATGCACTGCGTAAAATAGGCTCAGCCGGAAAAGCTTTAATGCACACTGAAATAAAAGTGATTGACGACAGTGGAAACGAGATTACAGACGGCGGCGTTGGAGAACTATTGATACGGGGACCCAACATTACTCCGGGATACTGGAACAACCCAGAAGCAACCAAAAAAACCTTTACTGACGACTGGCTGATGACTGGCGACGCCGCTAGGATTGATGAAGAAGGATTCCTCTACATCGTTGACCGCTGGAAAGACATGTATATTTCGGGTGGCGAGAATGTTTACCCCGCCGAGGTCGAGAACATCCTCTATCAGCTACCTGAGGTCGCGGAAGCAGCTATCATTGGCGTGCCAGACGAACGATGGGGAGAAACAGGCAAAGCTGTTTTGGTGCTGAAACAAGGACAGACGCTAGAGTCAGACACTGTGATTCAACACTGCATTCAAAACCTTGCCAAATTCAAGGTGCCACAAACGGTAGAATTTATCGAAGCGTTACCTCGAAATGCTACGGGTAAAGTGCTTAAACGCACCCTGCGAGACCAGTACGTAAGTGCCGGCACGCCAGCGGTTACCTGATACCAGCAGAACCAACGGCACGTATCCTTCGCCTGCTATTTAGCCGGAGATAATTGTACAAGTATGCCGTTGGCCGATTTCGGGTGAATAAACACCTGGGGGCCGCCAACACCGATGAGCTGCACGCCATTACTTTCAAGATCTTTGATGGTGGCGTTGAGGTCATCCACTTCCAGCGCCATGGTATGCAGACCTTCTCCTCTTGAAGCAACGGCTTTACCGACGGCAGAATCGTCATTTATCGGCGCAACAATTTCAATAAAACCGCCGTTGTCCATCGGAAAAAATGCTTGTTTGATGCCCAAAACCTCCGACTCCGCTGTTCGCTCCAGCGTCATACCAAGCTTGTCGCGCCAGGTTTTGATGCCCTCATCAATATCCTTCACACGAATGACAATATGATCAACACCTTTCATAGACATCACATTTCTCCTTAAATCCAGTTCCAATAACGGCCAGTCACGCAGCTGATTGTGACACGAACCTGCGGCATCTTCATAGTCACCAAGCGGATAAGAATCAGGTCAAGGTTTTGCCCGAAAAAACACAACCTCAAACCTAGCTTTGTTCTACCGCACAATGAAACTGCTTTTTGTGCAACCTAAGTCATCAACCAATGACGTTAACCAACGGGGTTAACTAATGGTGTCGATCTATGAGGTCTACAAATTGAGGACTCAAGAATGAAATAGTGTATTCTCGTACCATAAACCTAGGGGGAAGCGAAAATGGGGAACAAAACTGGAGCAGCGGTCATCGTAGATACGCTTGTTAAAGCAGGTGTGAAGCATGTTTTTGGCATCGTCAGCATTCATAACATGCCAATCGTCGATGCGATTAGTCAAAACGACTCAATTTCCATGGTGACAGCGCGAAATGAGCAGAGCGCGACCCATATGGCAGACGGTTATGCCAGAGCTAAAGGCGCACTGGGCGTTGCACTCGGCAGCACCGGACCAGGCACAACCAACATGGTTACCGGCATTTACGAGTCGGCCTATGCGTCGTCACGTGTACTTGTCATCACAGGGCAGGCGGAAACGACCTTCTACGGCAAGGGCAAAGGTTACGTTCACGAGGCAGAAAACCAAAAACCAATGCTTGAAACCGTGGCCAGAACGGTCGCTTCGCCGCGTTATGTAGACGATATCGCCCCAATGCTGACAGAGGTTATCGACAGTATTCACCGAGGCAGGCCCCAACCCGGTGCCATGGAAGTCCCGATTGACCTCCAATACGCCATAACATCAACTGAGCCAGCGGCAAGCACAGTAACGAACCCAGTTGGCCCCGATACCGAAAACTTAGGACGGGCGATCGATGTTCTCAAGAAAGCGAACAAGCGGGTTATTCTGGCTGGCGGCGGAATCAGCACCCCCGAAGCTGCAAATGCTTTGCAGGCATTTGCGGAATTGATAGATGCGCCTGTCATCACAACAGCGCACGGCAAAGGTGCCATTACCAGCGATCACGCGCTTCATCTCGGTCCTGTCTTGATGAGCCGACCGATGCTCGAGGCAGTGAACGAAGCCGATGTTTTGATCGCTGTCGGCACGAGATTTCAGGCCGGTGTTGCAGGTAACCAAATCAAGATACCTCTGCCAACGCTGGTTCATATTGATCTAGACCCACGGACGATTAACCTCAACTTCACCGCTGAGGTTGGTGTCGTTGCAGATGCAAAGTCAGCTTTAACTGCGCTGACCGCGGCTGACATCGAAAAAGGTGATGCCCAGTATCGAGAAAAACTCCAATCGATAGCGACCGAGACCAGAGAACAAACCCTCGAGAGAATAGGCCCAGATCACACGACAGCGCTACATGCGATTTCGAAATACATGACGCCTGAGTCTTTTTTCGTTCGAGACAATACTATTCCGGGCTACCACTGGGGCAATGGGCTGCTACCGATCAGCAATCCTCGGGGATATATCTACCCAACTTCAGGTGCAATTGGACCTGGCCTACCGTTAGGTATTGGCGTTGCGATTGCGACGGGCCAAAAGACAATCATCATGCATGGTGACGGCGGATTCATGTTTCACGTGGGGGAACTTGCTACAGCGGCACAATACAAAGCACCTATCGTGATCATCATCTTTAACGATAGCGGCTACGGCGTACTGCGTGGTCTTCAGCACAACCAATTTGAGGGGCGCTTTAACGAAACCGAACTTAACACGCCTGATTTTGTTCAGCTTGCCGAGAGTATGAATATTACGGGACTTCACGCGGATAACGCGGACGAGCTGGAAGCCCGCCTTGCCGAAGCAATGGACATTGACGGCCCTGTACTCATCAACCTCAACGTCCACAATATGACACCGGTGAAAGGCGTCGTGACAGCACCAGGAAAATAGTCATGACGGTCCTAGGAAATAGTCAAGGCCGCTCCCAACATGCAGCCGAGAACGGTTCCAGCTGAAAGGGAGAATATGAGTCTTACAATCACACCGATCGAAAGCGGCAGATTGACCTCAGCCAAGGGCGTGCTCTGTGAACATGCCAAAGGAGACATCACTATTCCGGTGTCATGCTGGGTCGTCTCGCACCCCAAAGGCACCGTGCTTTTCGACACGGGACTACACAAGGAGCTCGCGACAGACAGTCGCAGGCTCGGCGCATCCGCAGATGTTTTCGCGGTGGATATACCAGAGAATGAAGATCTGGTTGCGTTATTGTCACAGAAAGAATTTGATGCCGAAAAAATCGATTTCATTGTGCTGAGCCATCTGCACTTTGATCATTGTGGCGGCACCGAACAGATTCCGAACGCACGAATTATTGTTCAGGAAGACGAATGGGTATCAGGTACTGATCCGAAATTGATTGAGCTCGGTGTCTACAACCCCAACGACTTCAATCTGGGTCACAGCGTTAAACAAATCAAAGGTGAATTTGACCTGTTTGGCGATGGCTCAGTGGTATGTTTGCCCACACCAGGGCACACCGCGGGCCATCAATCACTTCGAATAGAACTTGAAAGCGGGCCCGTCGTACTGACATCAGATTGCGTTTATTGGCAACAAATGCTCGAGGATATGTCTTTTCCTCCGTTTGGATTCAGCCGAGAGCAACACCGCGATTCTATGCTTAATTTGATTAAACTTCAGCAAGAAGGATGCAAACTAATTTTTGGCCATGATGCTTCACAATGGGCTAGCCTGAAAGATTGCGTATTGAGATAAGATTTCGGCTTAGTCGGGTCAGGTTTCTAACAGAAAAGTAACGGGGCCATCGTTTAGCAGACTCACCTGCATGTCTGCACCAAATATGCCTGTTTGAATTTTCGAGCACTTGCCTTCAACGCACCGGCCATGCGCACGCGAAACAAACTCATCGTATATTGCCTCAGCGATTTCAGGCGGCGCGGCAGAAGAAAACGAGGGTCTTAATCCTTTTTTTGTATCCGCTGACAGGGTGAATTGAGAAATAATCAACAGCTCACCCGCAATATCTGTCAAACTCAAATTCATATGACCTGCTGCATCTGGGAAAATTCGATAGGCAAGCACCTTGTCGAGCAGCTTCTCCAAAGAGGTATCATCATCTTCCTTTTGAACGCCCAACAATAGAAGAATGCCGCGATCAATTTCACCGACGGTATTACCATCAACAACGACTTTAGCTTCATTCACTCTCTGTATCAGACCTTTCATTGCGCGGAAGCTAGACGCCGAAGTCCGACTCGAAACGCAGCGCCATATCGCGCGTAGCCCTTATCAGAGCATCAATCAGCGCATGCTCGGTGGCGGAGTGACCCGCTTCTCGAACCAGAAAAACCTGTGAAATAGGCCATGCAGCGTGAAGATCATGCGCGTTTTGCACAGGACACAACATGTCATATCGACCGTGCACAATAATACCAGGAATGTCTTTCAGCACACTCGCATCGCGCAGAATCTGGTTTTCTTCAAGGAAACATTGATTGGAATAGTAGTGGACGCCAATCTTGCAGCGCGCCATCGCCCTGTGGGGATCCGTCAGATGCTTTACCAGCCGCGGATTCGGGTGCAGGCTCGAGCAGTCAGCCTCCCATCGAGACCAGGCTTTCGCGGCACCCATTCGCGCCAATTCATCGGTGCCGTTAATGCGTCTACCATAAGCGGCCAGCAGATCGCCTCGCTCATCCGTAGAGATGGGTGCAACATAATCTTCCCAGTGATCTGGATAGAACCTGCTGACACCTTCCTGATAGATCCAATTAATGTCCCGTTCGGTACCAAGAAAGACACCCCTCAACACCAACGCCAATACATTTTCCGGATGAGTTTCAGCATAGACAAGCCCGAGAGTGGAGCCCCAACCTCCGCCGAACAACATCATTTTATCTATTTCGAGAAAAATGCGAATCTTCTCGATATCCTCAACTAAAGTCTGAGTAGTATTGTTTGTAATATCACTGTGAGGCTTGGATCGGCCTGCACCACGCTGATCGAAAAGAATGATGCGATATTTTTCGGGATTGAAAAAACTACGGCTATCAAATTCACAACCGGAACCTGGGCCGGCATGCAGAAAAAAAACCGGGATACCATCCGGTGTTCCACTCTCGTCAACGTAAAGCTCATGGACATCGTCAACTGGCACCATATGACGAGTGTAAGGCTTAATCTCCGGATATAACGGTAGCATTGGGCTCCCTCATATTATTACTTATTCGATCATAGCGCTGTTAATACGGAACCGGGGGCGCACCAGCGCGCTTAGGCTACTTTCTCGCGTCCTGCCCGCTTACGTTCATTCTCAGTCAACAACTTCTTCCGAATGCGAATGGAACCCGGTGTCACTTCAACCAGTTCATCGTCATCAATAAACTCAATTGCCTGCTCCAGCGTGTGACGGATCGGCGAGTTCAGAATAATACTTTCATCCGAACCAGAAGCACGAATATTGGTTAATTGCTTACCCTTCAACGGGTTGACCACCAGATCATTGCCTCTCGAATGTAAACCTACTACCTGACCTTCATAAACTTGCTGATTGGGATCAATAAACATTCGACCTCTGGCCTGAAGATTAAACAGCGCAAATGCCAAACACTTACCCGTGACCATAGAAACGAGCACACCGTTTGTGCGCGTGCCAATTTCTTTACTAACAACGTCACCATAACGGGAAAAGATACTGGTCATAATGCCCGTCCCTGAAGTCATCGCTAGGAAATCAGACCTAAAACCTATAAGTGCCCGAGTAGGTATTTCGTATTCAATTCTGATGCGGCCTTTTCCATCAGGTAACAAATTGCTCAGAACACCCTTTCTTTTACCTAGATCTTCCATCACGGCGCCCTGATGCATCTCTTCTACATCCAACAGCACATTCTCAAACGGCTCCTGCTGGCGACCCTCTACCTCTTTGAAGATGACCTCGGGTCTGCCGACAGCAAGTTCAAAACCCTCACGACGCATATTTTCGATTAATATCGCCAGATGTAACTCGCCTCGTCCAGACACTTTGAAGCGATCAGCGCTATCTGTATCTTCGACTCGCAGAGCAACGTTATGAATCAGTTCCCGGTCAAGACGCTCACGGATATTCCGACTGGTGACAAACTTGCCGTCTTGCCCTGCAAATGGCGATGTATTGACTTGGAAGGTCATCGAAATTGTTGGCTCATCTACTTCCAATGGTGGCAGCGCCTCAACACAGGCTGGATCACAAATTGTGTCTGAAATCTGCAAAGCTTCAATCCCAGTGATGCACACAATATCACCGGCACTCGCGGTTTCTACTTCAACCCGTTCAAGCCCCTGATAGCCCATTACTTGAAGGACTTTGCCTTTACGCTCTTTACCTTCTCGAGACACCAGCATGACCTGCTGACCTTTGTTCACGGTTCCTCGCGCTATTCGACCGAGCCCGATTACACCCACATAACTACTATAGTCGAGCGCGCTAATCTGCATCTGTAAGGGCGCTTTGTTGTCAACTTCAGGGGGTGGTACATGATCAAGAATCGTCTGCATTAAGCAAGACATGTCGTCCCCGATCGCATCCATGCTCAACCCTGCGCGCCCTTCTATCGCAGAACCATAAATAACGGGGAAATCTAATTGCTCGTCCGTCGCGCCCAACTGATCGAAAAGCTCAAAAACCTCATCAACAACCCAGTCAGGTCGCGCGCCTTCACGGTCAATTTTGTTCACCATCAATATCGGATTAAGACCATTGTCAAATGCTTTGCTAGTCACAAAACGGGTTTGTGGCATAGGTCCATCAACGGCATCGACAATCAATAAAACAGAGTCGACCATTGAGAGTATCCGCTCAACCTCACCGCCAAAATCCGCGTGTCCGGGAGTATCCACGATGTTAATGCGGTGGTCATGCCATTCAAGCGCAGTATTCTTGGCAAGAATGGTGATTCCTCGCTCTTTTTCGATATCGTTTGAGTCCATCAAACGCTCGCCGTCTTCCTCGCCACGCTGGAGCGCACCTGCCTGCACAAGCAACTTATCAATAAGTGTAGTCTTGCCATGGTCAACATGGGCAATAATCGCGATGTTTCTAATCTTTTGAATCATGGTCACTCCAGACGAAGACGCGGCATTATACAGGTTGGCACGGATGATTAAAGTCTGGTCGTTGAACAGTAAAACCTGTTTTTATGGGTTATAATTCCCCGACAGCGTTTATCCGCCCGGTGATGTGGCTTTTTGTCACCTTGGCAAAAAATACTGCTGCACGCACTAATATAGACTAAGCGCACTGGATCAGTGCCTTTGTCTCAAACAAAACAAAGAAGCCAGTAACAGCAAATCAACAAAAAGATCACCATTAAACACCATGAGCAAACAGCGAAAAGCGGTCTCCCTCATTTCAGGCGGGCTCGACTCAATGTTGGCAACCCGCGCCATTCAAGATCAGGGAATTCATGTAGAGGGTATTAACTTCTACACTGGGTTTTGCGTCGAGGGACACACGCACGCCATAAGACGTAAAGATATCGATAAAGAGAAGCGGAACAATGCACTGTGGGTGGCAGAGCAGCTAGGTATCAAACTACATATCATCGATGTCATTGAAGAGTACAAGGAAGTGCTCGTCAATCCAAAGCATGGCTACGGTCAGAACCTCAACCCCTGTCTTGACTGCAAAATCTTCATGGTCAACAAGGCGCAAGCTTGGGCATGGATGGAAGAAAACCAATTTGATTTTATCATCACTGGCGAAGTCATCGGACAGCGACCCAAATCCCAGAGAAAAGCGACCATGCCTATCATCGCCCGGGAATCCGGTGCAGATGATCGTTTACTGCGCCCGCTTTGCGCAAAAAACCTGCCGCCTACGCTACCCGAGCGCGAAGGTTGGGTGGATCGAGAAAAACTTTTTAATTTTAGTGGTCGTAGCCGAAAACCGCAGATGGAACTCGCCGCCAAATTCGGATTCACCGAATATTCCCAACCAGCCGGCGGTTGTTGCTTCCTGACTGATCAGAATTATTCAGACAAACTTGGAGACCTCTGGCGTGCCAGGGGTAGCAAGAATTACGATCTC
>CAXRCG010000313.1:0-24498 GCA_964228885.1 Pseudomonadales bacterium
ATCATTTCCTTTCTGGTGAGAACCGGTGCACAGGGAACACCGGCATCGTCTAGTATCTTTAGCCACTCTTCCGCTGGTTTTTCGAGCAGGGCGGCCTGAGTCATATTGAGCCTTTCATCAGCGTTACGGTCACGCAATGCCGGGGTGGTGAACCTCTCATCCTCTAACCATTCGGGATGCCCGACCGCATGACAAAGGGCATACCATTGCTTGTTAGCCATTGCAGACACACTGATGTAGCTAGTGCTGGTTTCATAGATCAGGTCAATAAACGTTGCTGCCCTCTGTGTGCTGACTTCCTTTCCGACAAAGGTTTGTCCTCCCATGTCTGACGACCACAGGAAGGCGACCACAGCATCAATCATCGAAACGCGAATATGCTGACCTTTACCCGTTTTTTCTTTTGCCACGAGCGCCGATGAGACGGCTTGTGCGGTTGTCATTCCGGTGAGTTTGTCAGGTAAGATAGTTCTTACTAGGCGTGGTCTCGCCTCATCGGACCCACCCTGTATCGTAGCTAGACTACTGATTGCCTGAATAATAGGGTCGTAAACCGGTTTGTGAGACAGAGGGCCTTTTTCACCAAAGCCGCTAATAGAGACATAGATGATCTCAGGGTTAATAGCGCGGACTTCCTCTTCGCCGATACCCAACCGTTCGACAACACCAGGTCTGAAATTCTGTATAAATACATCAGCAGTTTCAGCCAGAGAGAGCAGTGCTTTTTTGCCTTCCTCTGACTTGAGATCGAGCGTGACCCCGCGCTTGTTCCTATTGTTATTCAAAAAAGTTGCAGTGAATTGTGATTCGCCGAACCCGGCACCTCTTGCATGATCCGGGTTTGATACCGATTCTACCTTAATGACGTCGGCGCCCTGATCTCCGAGCAGCATGGTTGCAAAGGGACCCGATATGACTGTAGTGAGATCGAGTATGCGATAGCCTTCCAGTGGACCCGCCATAATAAATATTCCTTCAGAGTTTGATGTTTCCGTGCGTTATTTGGTGCTTGCGAGGCTAGTGTAGCCGTTGAGATCCGAGTCGGTAAAGTGGTGGGTCTCTGACATCGATAAATGTCTGTGGTTTTATCTCGCAACGAGGCAATGTATCGTAACGATTCCCTAGTTGAATGAGCGTGAGCAGTGGCCAAGAAAAAGAAATCGGGAGGGTCTCTTCAAGACCAATTGAGGAATGCCGGCCTAGTGACCGATAAGCAGCTAAAAAAAGCTCAAAAGGGCATGCACCGTCAAGAGATGCGTGTAAAAGCTGGAGTTGAGGTCGATGAAACAAGAGCGGCTGCCGAAGCAGAGATCGCCCAGAAGCAAGTCAGAGACAGGGCGCGTAACGAGGTGCTTCGGCAAGAAGTACTGGCTAGGGAGTTACGGGTGCAAATTAAACAACTTGTTGCGCGCAATAGTCAGAGAGAACAGGGTGACGTGGAATACAATTTTACCGAAGGGAAAAAGGTCAAAAAGCTGTATGTGTCTGCGAAAAACAAAGCGCAACTCAACAAAGGTTTTCTTGCGATCATCAAAATTGATGACCATTACGATTTGGTGCCAGAAAAAGTAGCCCAGCGTATCGCTGATAGAATTCCGGATACGAAAGATCAGGTGATTTTGTATCTTCATGATCGTTCGAAAGATGTTGTAGACGAGGATGACCCCTACAAGGATTTTCAGATTCCTGACGATCTTGAGTGGTAGGGTCCTAATAGGCGCCGCTTTGCCAACTTGATGCGGGTAATTTGTCGATGCGATAGCCATTGTCGTAGTATTAAATCAGCGGGAATATTCCCTATATCACTAATTTTGATATTTATCATATGTGAGGTTTGCAAATGAACACAGAGCTTCCCGAAGCGATAGCATGGGCTGCGTTATGTCGAGATGACGGCGAGTTTATGCTCGCTGCAAGACACTGGAACGGCGGTATATCAATTACAGTGGGCGAGCGAGAATTATCTTTTGGCATTAGCGCTGGACAGCCAGAAAGCGCAGTGGAGCATCGTGCAGGATTAATCAGTTTTTCCGGTAGTGAAGCGGTGTGGGCAGAGGTTCTTGCGGCAAAGCCAACGCGGTTTAACAACGATCTGATAGCCAACATCATGCAGGGTCAGGGCATCGTAAGAAAGTGCGATCCTGTGATCGGCGCCCAATATTTCCCGGCGGTTGCCCGGGCGATAGAATTGTTGCGACCCGAGAGCATCGAGAAAGATAAACCCATGATGCACGATATGCGAGCCGATGCGGAGTTTGACAATCCTACGGGAAGATATGTTCACTTAACGCTGGGTGGCTTCAAGCATCGTATCTACTTCGAAGAAGCAGGGGAGGGTATTCCTCTGTTGTTACAGCATACGGCCGGCTGCCACGGCAGCCAGTGGCGACATTTGTTCGAGATGCCGGAGATTACCAGTCGATTCAGATTGATTGCTTATGATTTGCCTTGTCACGGTAAATCACTACCGCCTGTTGATCAGGCTTGGTGGAATCAGCAGTATCTTCTGAAGGGGGACTTTCTTCGTTCTGTACCACTGGAATTAAGCAAGGCGCTTGGATTACATAATCCGGTGTTTATGGGATGCTCTGTCGGGGGTTTGTTGGCCCTGGAGTTAGCACACCAGCATGCCAATGACTTTCGAGCGGTGATAGCGGTTGAAGGTGCCCTTGAGATTCCTGGTTCGATGGAACACAACACTGAGCTTTGGCATCCCCAAGTCAGTAATGAATACAAAGCGCGCTTAATGGATGGTCTGATGTCTCCGGCGTCACCGAAACGCTACCGCAAAGAAACAAGTTTTATTTATGCCAGTGGTTGGCCACCGGTTTTTCTTGGAGACCTGTTCTACTACCTTGAAGATTACGATTTGAGGACGACGGCTGCAGAGATTGATGCCAACGAGATTGGTGTACATATATTGTCTGGTGAATATGACTGCAGCGGCACCGCGGAGTTAGGAGAGGCAGCTCATTTAGCCATTCCCGGGTCAAGCTTCAAAGTGATGAAAAATATTGGTCATTTCCCTATGAGCGAAAACCCGGCAGCTTTTAAGGAGTATCTTTTACCTGTACTCGATCAAATACAGGCGCAATAAATGGTACTGCCGTAAATTGGCGCGCCCAGAGAGATTCGAACTCCCGACACCCAGGTTCGAAGCCTGGTGCTCTATCCAGCTGAGCTATGGGCGCAGTAAATCGTTTTTGAGAGTAGCTAAACTTAGATTGATTTACATCTATCAAACACCCTAGACGCAACTCCGACAACAACGAGTTTCGATCTCACCGCTCGCTTTTACTCAGCTGCGGTGTGGTGCCTCTCAAAGAGCGCGTATTGTACGTTTAATTGGCAGCAATTCGCAAAGGGTCTGGAGGTTTATATTTCATTCGATAGCCCAAGCATGACCTCCACTTAGATCTTTTCAGAGATGAATTGCACGATCGCTTCACGCGGTGGCGTGACGAATATAAACCTCATAGCAAAACGATTAGACTTTAGTTTTCAGCATATGCCAGCTTGTAATAAGTCAGGTTTTTCAGTCAGGCAGAAATTCTTTGCGAATTTTTTCTGTATCGGCGCCGATGGCGGGAATGCCTTTGCCTTCAATGGGGGCTGCGTCGCTCCATTTGATGGGGGTTGCGGGAATCTCCAATACGTCTTTTGCTGTAGTCTTGATGCGTTTTCGACGAAGAGCGATATGGCTGGCAAGGTCCGCGATGGTGTTGACTGCACCGAATGCCAGGTCCGCTTTAGCGAGTCGGCTGCGATATTCAGAGGCATTAATGCCACCCACGATCGCATCGATCTCGGCGTCAAGAGCCGCGCGATTCTCGACTCTGAGATTGTTGTTTGCAAATTTTGTGTGGCTCGCGAGGGAGGGGTTTTGTAGAACAGTTTCGCAATAACGTATCCATTCTCGCTCATTTTGTATCGAGACGATGGTGTCTATACCGTCACTGGTTCGATAGGCACCATAAGGTGCAATCGAGGGGTGATGTAGACCGCCTCGCGTGGGCGCACCTTTGCCATGTTCTGCATGAATAAGGGGGACAGTCATCCATTCCGCTGTGACGTCGAACAGAGACATGCTGACGCCGGAACCCTTGCCCGTCATCGCACGTTTGATTAATGCCTCCAACACCGCTGCATGAGCGGTCATGCCGGTGCCGATGTCCGAGATCGAAACGCCAATTCTGCCTCTTTCTCCTGGACCGCCAGAGATATCTACTAGGCCGCTTTCTGCTTGCACCAGTAAATCGTAGGCTTTCAGTTCTTTGACTGCGTCCGCTTCGCCATACCCTGAAATGTCACAGGTGATTAGGCGTGAATATTTTGCTCTGAGCGATGCTGAACCAAACCCTGCACGCTCAAGTGCGCCCGGTGCGAGGTTTTGCACGAAAATATCTGCTCTGGCGATTAATGCATGCAGCAATTCGGCATCATCGGGTGTTTTGAAGTCCAAAACGACGGATTCCTTGCCTTGGTTAATCCAGACAAAGTAAGAGCTGTCTCCAAGAGCAGCCTGGTCGTAACCCCGAGCAAAGTCTCCCGCGGGCCGTTCTACCTTGATCACGCGTGCGCCTGCTTCTGCGAGACGAGCAGTACAAAAAGGCGCGGCTACGGCTTGTTCGATAGAAACGACCAGTAATCCTTCAAGTGGTCTCATGGGTTGGTCTTCGCGACATATGCAGTAAGGTTTTTCATTTGGTCTTCCTTGTATTGCGCAGCATCTTACTGCAGTGCCAGCAGCATAAACGCAATCATAGTCTGGGGTTGTTTACTGAACTTGATGTGTTCCATGTCGATGACAAATCTCGGTAAATGGCGAAACGTTGCTCTGGTTTTATGTTGGACACTCTGGCAATCCATTTAAAATGTCCGTTGTATTCAAGTGTGAATTGCCCATCTGCCCACCTTAGACAAAAGGGTCATCGATCGCTATCGCAAAATTTCATCTGGTCAGTGGGCGCGGTTCTAAGTGTCAAAAGAACTGTGTTGATTAATGCGTTTTCACGACATCTTTCGTGTATTGAAAGACCCACATGTTTATCCAGGTCTTTCTGCAGGTGCAAAAAAAGCGGCGTAAGCCGCTTTTTTCAAACGCTTCGAGCGCTAAGTCTACGAGCCAGTAGGTACCTCGGTGAAAGGTATTCCTTTATCCATCCTTGGTTCCTGAGGTAATCCCAGCACACGTTCGGCAATGATGTTTGCCATGATTTCATCGGTGCCACCGGCAATTCTTAATCCGGGAATTCCCATGAAGCTTGATTGAAAAAGATTATCGAAATCGTTTTCGCCTGGACTCCACATGACGCCGCCCATTTCTTGCAGGTCGATTGCAAATGAAGCGAGATCCTGCGATTTCGGAGCTCCAACCAGTTTGCCGATGGAGTTTTCAGGGCCGGGAATTTCACCGCGGGAGAGTGCTGTCATTGAGCGATAACCGGTATACTTGATGCCGGCTTCCTTGACGTACCAATCAGCAAGCTTGGCGCGAACCTGGCGATCCTCGCTTGCAGGTTTGTCATCGATATTGACACTTTTGGCAAGTTTCAGCGCCTGTTTTACGCCAGCGCCACCTCCGCCCCCGCCGATAGAAGCGCGTTCGTTCATCAACGTTGTCAGGGCTACTTGCCAACCCTGACCAACTTCACCGAGTCGTTGCGCGTCAGAAACTCGCACGTCAGTGAAATAAACCTCATTGAAGTTCGCTGCACCGGATATCTGCTTGATCGGTTTTATCTCAATGCCTGGTGATTTCATATCTAGGAAGAAGTAGCTTAAACCCTGATGCTTGGGTACGTCGGGGTCTGTTCTCAGTACCAGGATTCCCCAGTCTGAATAGTGCGCGCCAGAGGTCCATATCTTCTGTCCATTAATAACCCAGTCATCACCATCTTTGACAGCCTTTGTACGCAGTGCTGCGAGATCTGATCCACCCGCAGGTTCACTGAACAGCTGACACCAAATCTCTTCACCAGAAGCGAGTTTAGGTAAAAAGCGTGTTTTCTGCTCTTCGGTTGCCCAGGTCATCATTGTGGGTGCTGCCATGCCTTGGCCTATACTAAATTGTCCGGTTGCGGGTGCCGCGACTTTTGACTCTTCCTGGTTCAGTATCACTTGTTGAATAGCATTGGCACCGCGGCCACCATATTCCTTTGGCCATCGTATGCATGCCCATCCTGCCTCGGCCTTGCGTTTTTGCCATAGCTTACCCCGTTCCATTTCGCTCAGACCTTCTAGTTCCGCGGGCGCCGGCACGTTTGCTTTCAGCCATGTGGCTGCTTCTTCTCTAAATGTTGCTTCTTCTGGTGAATCTTTAAAATCCATCGTTTTACTCCTGATTCATTATTGCCACGTTTCAATCATGTGGACTTTGAAATAATCGTTGTCGGGAATTATGCGGCGTCGTCATCGAGTCCGGCTTCAAGACCTGTGACAAGTTTATCTTGCCATTGACTCTCGTTACCGATGACAACCGATAGCACTTTTGCGCGTCGGTAGTGGAACTGGCAATCAAACTCCCATGTGAAACCCATACCACCATGGGTCTGGATGTTTTCTTTTGATGCGTAGTAATAAGCCTGAGTTGCGGCCACCCGAGCAGTTGCGGCGGCAAGCGGCAAATTAGGCGCATTGCTGTCGAGTGCCCACGCGCCGTAATAGCAATTTGATCTCGCCAGCGTGTTCTTGACATACATATCGGCAAGCTTGTGTTTGATTGCCTGATAACTGGCGATCGGACGACCGAAAGCATATCGGCCTAAGGCGTAGTTCTTTGCCATCTCAAGTGCAGCATCGGAACCTCCGGTCTGCTCCCAGGCAAAGAGTATGGCTGCGCGGTCGTACAGAGATTGAGTCGAGGCCCAGCCGCTTCCTTCTGCACCCATGAGCTCACCGGACGCGCCATTAAAAGTGATCGTCGCGTAGGTGCGACTAGGATCCAAGGTTGATACTTTCTCTCGATGAACGCCGGGCTGATCAAGTGGTACCAAATACCAACTTGCCCCATCACCGGTTGTGCTTTTTGTCACGACAATGGCAACATCAGCAATATCGCCGTCGGGTACAGGTACTTTTGTCCCCGTTATGCTGGCGCCGTCGGCGGTGGTGGTAAGGCTTGCGGCGGTTGTTTGGCCATTGCCCTCGGCGATTGCGAAAGTTGCAATGGCTTCCCCCGATGCCAGTTTGGGCAGCCATGATTCTTTTTGGATATTTGAGCCAGCGGCTAAAATCGCTTCTGTGCCAAGATAAACTGAGGTAGAGAAAGGCAGTGGTGCCAGAGCGCGACCGAGTTCATCGGCGACAACCGAGAGTTCAAAATAGCTGAGCCCGAGACCATCGTACTCTTCGGGGATGACCGTCGAGGTCCAACCCATTTCTGCCACTTTGCGCCACAGTTCCTTGTTGAATTCGCCACCGTTTTCCAGCGACTCACGGACGACTTTAGTCGAACAATTATCCTGCAAGAATCCACGCGCTTGTTCGCGCAATAGATTCTGCTCCTCTGAAAACTCAAAGTTCATAGTAACTTCCTTATGGTTTGTGTTTGTGTCTGTATGTTTTTTTTCCGCGTTCCTGAATAGACCGGCTTGATAATCTTTAAGAGCAGATTTTTCGCGGCGCAGCGCCTATGAATGAAACTGTGTTTTTCTGCCCTGGTCATGCTAAATAGAATGTGTGCCGTGATTTTCGATGTGCATCGACTGATCATAACCGCTCATGGAAATGACTTGAAGGTTTTACTGAGCATCCAGCAAATGGCTAAACAGCGTAATATCAAGCACGCCTTGTAGGTGTTCATAGGCCGTATTTTTTGTTCATCACCAGTGGATTCAGCATTGCCCAGAATCATGGGCTGCAGTTTTTTGACGACATGCGCGCCACTTAGAGGGTATCAACTCATGGCCTTCCGTTTGTTTTTACAGCATCTGACAATCATTAACATCTATATTCAAAGAATAAGCGCCCGCGTCATAGATTGTAAAGATACTTGGGTGAGAGATTGATGCGTAACACATCAGTATTGCAATGCCGGCTCGGGGCGGTATATTCGGACTGCGAGAGCTCGATATCAGCGGTTTTTCCCCGCAGGTTGCCTAACAGTGCTGTCTGAAATAGCCGAACAAATTTCACCGAGGAAGGAGTTGAAAAATGTCTATTAATACACTTGGAGATATCACGAGAGTCCATCGCGCCAACACCCCAGATCAAATAGCGCTCTATAATTGCATTGATGACAGAACTTGGACCTATGAGGCATTGGATAAAGAGTCCTGCCAATGTGCAAATGCCCTTGCGGAGTTGGGCATTCAGAGTCAGGATAGAGTGGCCTATCTAGATAAAAATGCTCCGGAGTATTTCACTTTCTTGTTTGGCATATCCAAACTCGGGGCGGTGTCGGTTGCGGTAAATTGGCGTCTGGCTGCACCTGAAATGGAATATATCCTCAACCACAGCGAGGCAAAGATGCTGCTCATCGGTGAGGAGTTTCTGGGCCACCTGAGCACAATGAACCTCGATCTAAAAAATCGGGGCCCTAACAGTATCGTCGTACTTGGTGATTCTGGCGACACGGGTTACCAGACCTATGAGCAATGGATTGCGGGTAAATCTGAGATCGACCCCAACGTTCCGGTTGCGCCGGAAGAAACCTGTTATCAGCTTTACACCTCAGGTACAACCGGGCTGCCGAAGGGCGTGGAAACCACCCACAACAATCTGGTTTCGATGATGAGCAACGGCCTTGCGCCTTTAAATTTTAATCCCGATGCGATCAATTTGGTTTGTATGCCGCTGTTTCATATTTCGGGCAGTGGCTGGGGCGTTATTGGATTATATAGTGGGTGTAAATCGGTATTGCTGCGTGATGTTGACCTCCAGCAAATTCTCTCGGTCATTCCTGAGCACGGGGTGACACACACGATATTCGTACCCGCTGTATTGCAGTTTTTACTTGCGCAGCCAAACATTAACGATGTTGATTTTTCTTCACTGGAATCTGTGACCTACGGTGCTTCTCCGATCACGGAAGAAGTGCTTGTTAACTCAATGAACACGTTTAAGGCGAAGTTTTATCAGGTATACGGGCTAACGGAAACAACCGGAGGTGTCACAATGTTGCACCCCGATGAGCATGACCCGGGCGGCCCAAGGGCTGATTTCCTTCGTTCATGTGGCAGGGTCGTTTTGGGCACGGAGCTAAGGATTGTTAACCGTGAAAATGGCGAAGACATGGCAGATGGAGAGGTTGGTGAAATCTGGGTGAGAGGGCCTCAGGTGATGAAAGGTTACTGGCGCAATGATGTTGCTACGGCCGAAAGCATTGATGCTGAAGGTTGGTTCAAGTCAGGCGATGCTGGCTATTTCAGAGAAGGCTTTTTGTTTATCCATGACAGGGTCAAAGACATGATTATCTCTGGGGGTGAAAACATCTACCCCGCGGAAATTGAAAATGTTTTGATGAGTCATGCGGCAATTTCTGACGCAGCAGTGATAGGTGTACCTGACGACCGCTGGGGTGAGACAGTCAAGGCGATTATTACGCCAGTTGCAACTGAAGATGGTAAGGCGTTGACAGAGGAAGCTGTGTTCTCGTATTGCCGGAAGAATCTGGCAAGCTACAAGTGCCCAACTTCAGTCGACTGGATAGAAACGATTCCCCGTAATCCTTCAGGGAAAATATTAAAGACCGAACTTCGAAAACCCTATTGGGCTGGCCGGGAGCGGAACGTGTCCTGATTAAAACTTGAATTTGGTGTTCAATGGCCTTTTTATGGAAATCAGACACTATGCTTTAGGTCCCCGGTGACGTGCCTACAAATGGAATAAGCTTGGCGGTCGCAGTTGCGGTTGCCACCTTCTTCCCTGCCGCGTTTCGAAGCTCGCCTTCGAGAAAGGCAATCGAACTACCCATTTTGATGATTCTGCCTACCGCAGTATTGTTGCCAAGGGTCGTTTGACCGAGGTAGTTGACTTTTAGCTCGAGGGTCGCGGGGTTAAATTTGTACTGTGTGCTGACAATGACGGCGAGCGACATAGCGTTATCAATCATGCCAGCGACAAATCCACCCTGAACGACTGTACCGGAATGACAGTGTCTTTCTGTATTCTCAAATTGAACGCTCACGCTTGGTTGCCCATTTTTGTCGTTCGTGAAACTTACCACCTTGCCGCTTCCGAGCGTGTCGACGCAAGGAGGCATGGAGGTGTTCACCTGATTAATAAGTTGTTCATTGGTTAAATCGGAATGTTCGGTATGCTTCAAGAGATTCAGCCTTCTGTCTAAATAGTATGATTTTGGGTGTTGCTGATAACCAGTTAAGTGGCGCTACGCGAGTTTATGAGCAATGGCGAGTGAGGAAGGTCGCCAGCACATCATTGAAAGCGTCGGGTGACTCAAAATAGCTACTGTGGCCGACGTCGCCAAGGTTTTCGCACTCAGCACCGGGTAGGGTTGCGGCCAGTGTTTGGATGAATGATGCAGGGAATAGAATGTCCAACTCTCCGGTAATGAATAGAGTAGGCACTGAGTAATCCTTAAGAGAGTCAGTGTTCACGCCTACCTGAGCGCCATTGATTTTTGCGGGTATGACGGCATTATCGATGCCGTTAAATGCACTGATCATCCGATATAAAAGCGCGCCTTTAGGGTTTTTTATGTGGTAGTCGTAGGCAAGCGCAGGTGATGATTCCGCGCCGATCGTACCGACCTTGTGCGCAACCTCTTCTGGATCATTGAGGGCATCTGAATGGTAAAAGATGCCGGGGGTATGACTCATAACAAGAGCGTCTACTTTTTCAGGATGGTTGATTGCTAGTTGACTACCGGTCCACCCACCCATTGACTGACAAACAAAAATTGCTGAGTCGATATTCTCTGCCGACATGATTGCGAGCACATCAGCGGGGAATTTTGTTGGGTCGAAATCGTCGACTGAGCAACTTGAGCGGGCAAAATAACGATGATCGAATGTCACTATTCTATAGTGATCTCTGAATCTGACAATCTGGTTAAACCAGATAGCTGCATTGCCTCCCATGCCATGCGCAAAAACAATAGTTTTCTCTGCATTGCTATTACCATGTATCTCATAATAGATATCGATACCGAAACTATTTACTGCGGCCATTGGTTATTCCTCATTCACTTTTTACCGCACTGTATCCGTGCGGCTCAAGTCAGTCAGACCAAGGGTCCTGCTAACTTGAAGGTGCGTTAGTGTTCGATCCGTGGTTCTCATTCGCCAGCTGAGCAATTTTTGCGCGTACTTCGCAACTATTTCTGGATGTTCTTGCGCAATGTTCGTCATTTCATTGGGATCAGAATTGAGATCAAATAATAGTTCAGGCAGGTTCGCGAAGTGGACATACTTATAGTGGTCATCTCGTACGACGTTAAGGCAAGCTTCCTCCATGTCAAGAGCTAACTGATTCTCAGTGGGCGAATGTCTAAAGTCGTATTCGAAATTGACCGCATCGCGCCAGTCATGTAATTGTGAAGCTGTAAGCTGGTTTGCCAGAGAGTATCCATCACACTGTCGAGGTGTTGGAATGTCCAGTAAATCCATGATCGTGGGGAAAATATCAACATGCTCGGTGAACTTGTCACAGAGGCCAGGTTTTGTCGTCGGGGAACAAATAATCAGAGGGATATGGAAAGACTGATCATAGAAACCGGCCTTGCCGTACATCCAGTGATCCCCCATTTGTTCGCCGTGATCTGAAGTAAAAATAAACAGCGTGTTGTCCCACTCGTCTTGATTTTTTAATGCTTGAACCATGCGCCCCATATTCTCATCGACCTCACTCATTAGGCCGTAGTAGCTCGCCTGCAGATGACGGTGTTTGTTAATGTCTTCGTGACTCTGCACCCTTGGCGTGGCGAGATGTTCTCTTAGCCATGGGTGCACATCACCCTCATCGTCGGGTGTTTTTTTGCGGATCGGTGCGGGCAGTGATTCCAGTGGGTATTGTGCATGATAGGGTCGTGCAGCAACCCAGGGCGGGTGTGGGGCTCTTAGCGATAAGTGGACACACCAACCTTTCCCCGAGTTCAGTGAATCACCACGAAATGAGTCGATGTAAGAAAGAACTTCGTCAGTAAGGAAGTGTGTATCTGTGTGCGCTTTGTCAATAGCCAGCGGCATTGGTGTTTGGGTATCATTGTTTGCAATTTGTCCCGTTGTTTCTCGAAGAGAGTAGGTGGCACCTTCAATTTCGGGTAACGCATAACCTTTATCTCGTAAATATCGTCTCCAATCAGGGCATTTAGTGCCCATGTCGATGATAGGTCTTATGCCTGGCAGGATACCCTCGTCGTTTCTTAGTCTTGGATCGTTAAGTGGAATGTTTCGTGGATCAGGCGAGGTGTGGGTGTAGCCAAATAAGACCGGGTCGTAATCGCGGTTGCGTAATTCCAGTGCCCAGTTAGTGAAACGGTCATCCAGTGGTGTGCCGTTAGTGCCGGAGCGATGGTTATGCAGATAAAGTCCAGTATGCAGGCTGGCTCTGCTCGGACCGCAGGGAACGGCATTAGTAAAATGTTTTCTGAATTGCATACCTTGTTTTGCTAAAGCATCAAGGTGCGGTGTTTTTACCACTGCGTGGCCCATGCTAGACAGACAGTCGCCTCGCCACTGATCGGCTGTAATTAACATTACGTTAGTGTAGGTCATATTAAAGTGCTTTCATTAAGGCTTTTGTATAGTCGGTGGTGGACGCTGAACCTCCAAGATCTGAAGTGATCGATAGTCCTTTGCCAATCACTTGCTGAATTGCGCGCCTAATTCTCTCCGCATCATTTTGCATGCCCAGATGATCCAGCATCATTGCGGAGGCCAGCAATAGCGCGGTTGGGTTTGCGATATTCTGACCCGCGATATCAGGGGCGCTGCCGTGAACCGCCTCAAAAATGCCTTTGTCATTGCCTATATTAGCGCCGGGCGTTAAACCAAGACCGCCAATTAATCCCGCGCACAGATCGGAAAGAATATCGCCGAACAGGTTTGTTGTAACCATGACATCAAAGCGTTGTGGGTTCATTACCAGTTGCATGGCGCAGTTATCAACGATCATTTCCTGATATTCAATTTTTGGATAGTTCGCAGCCACTTCTCGGGCCATATCGAGGAACAGCCCAGAGGTTGATTTCATGATATTGGCTTTATGAACTACCGTCACTTTTTTTCGATGCAGGCGTTGCGCGAGTTCAAAGGCATATTTGAGCACCCGCTGACTACCTGTTCTGGTAACGACACTCTTCAATTCTGCTCTTTCTCCATCTGGGCTGAGCGTTTGTCCAACGCCTGAATAAAGGCCTTCCATATTCTCACGAATCGTCAGTATGTCTATGTCTGAATACCGCGTTGTCGCACCGGGGATTGAGAGTGCCGGACGGACATTGGCATAGAGATCAAAATGCTGACGAAGAGAAACATTCACCGAAGTAAAACCTCTACCGATAGGCGTTGTGATCGGGCCCTTGAGCGTAGCGATATTGGATTCAATTTTTTCCAGTGTCTCCTCCGGTATCAGATCCATGCCCTTTTGAAGTGCAGGCCCCCCAGCCAAAGCCATATCAAAGTCAATTTTGGATTCGAGTTTAGAAAGAATTTCCAAGGTTGAGTCCATTATCTCTGGACCAATTCCGTCGCCTGAAATTACTGTAATTTTTGTCTCTGTCATGTGTCTGGGTCTTATGGATACGAGGTGTGGAAAAGCGCATGCCGCTAGTGGAATTTCCATGCGGCGTTTTAGCAATTGTATCATTAAAACGAAGGTCGCTTAGTCTAATAAAACCTTGGCTGTGTTTGATTGGAAGTGAATATTTGTAGTCGCGTTACTTTTTTCATCATAGTCAGAAACCATGGGCTATGGTATTTTTGCCTTAATACCACAACGAGAGCACGCAACATGAAAACACAGGCAGCGGTGGCGTTTGGTGCCGGACAACCACTTGAAATAGCGGAGGTCGATCTCGAGGGGCCTCGAGCAGGTGAAGTGCTGATAGAAATCAAGGCGACAGGTATTTGCCACACAGATGCATTTACCCTGTCTGGTGACGACCCAGAGGGCGAATTCCCAGCGATATTGGGTCACGAGGGGGCAGGTATTGTAGTCGAAGTCGGAGAAGGCGTAAGAAACCTGAAACCGGGTGATCACGTCATACCGCTTTACACGCCTGAATGTCGTGAGTGTGAATATTGCCTAAACCCAAAAACAAATTTATGCCAGGCTATTCGTGAAACGCAAGGTCAAGGCGTGATGCCCGACGGCACTAGTCGCTTCTCTCTGGATGGCAAACCCTTACTGCACTATATGGGGTGTTCAACATTTTCCAATTATACTGTGATGCCAGAAATTGCGGTTGCGAAAATCAGGAAAGATGCTCCTTTTGACAAGGTCTGTTATATCGGTTGCGGCGTGACGACCGGTATCGGCGCGGTTGCATTCACCATGGGGGTTGAAGCGGGAGCCACGGTAGCGGTTTTTGGTCTTGGTGGTATTGGTCTGAATGTGATTCAAGGTGCAAAACTAGTGGGTGCCAATCGCATTATTGGTGTGGATATCAATGCAGACAAGGTGGCTTTGGCTACTCAATTTGGCATGACGGACTTTGTTAATCCTCTGGAGCACAAAGACGTTGTTTCAGCGCTGGTCGATATGACCAATGGCGGAGTGGACTATTCCTTCGAATGTATTGGTAACGTCACGACGATGAGACAAGCGCTCGAATGTTGTCATAAGGGTTGGGGTGAAAGTTGTATTATCGGAGTGGCAGGCGCGGGTCAGGAGATTGCAACTCGACCTTTCCAGCTGGTTACTGGAAGATCTTGGCGAGGAACGGCTTTCGGTGGCGCAAGAGGGCGGACCGATGTGCCACGAATAGTCGATTGGTACATGGAAGGTAAAATTAACATTGATGACCTAATTACCCACACCATGCCATTGTCAGAGATAAATACCGCGTTTGATCTGATGCACGAGGGCAAGAGCATCCGTTCGGTAGTGAATTACGATTAGCATCACCCTTTAGGCTGTGGATGGTTGAGTAATCGTTCGGGGTTTGTTAAGTGCAAATTTGAGGCATTTGTGGGTTGTCGTAGGGATTTAGGTCTTTGGAAGACCAGATTGACGCGCGTGAATGGTCTCATCTATCAGCTTAGTTTGAGTATCAGCGTCTGATTCCATGTCATGGCGCTCAGGCTCACTGGTATCCTGAAGGGCGCCTCGTTACTATTGAGGGAAGCCTGAAGTTTTCGGGATCAATGTTATTGAACAATCATCTCTCACCTAATGGGGCTGGAGTTATGGCAAGAAAATTTATCGATCTTTCAATCTTCCTCGAGAATGACGTGATCTCCGACCCGCCTGGTGCAAGGCCAAAAATTCATTACATCGATCACAAACAATCGGTTGATTCTCTGGTGTCTTTTTTTCCTGGTTTGACGGGAGATGATCTTCCCGATGGCGAAGCTTGGGCGGTAGAGCAAATTCAGTTAAGCACCCATAACGGTACGCACCTCGATGCTCCATATCATTTTCATTCCACAATGAACAACGGTGAAAAGTCGGCAACGATTGATGAAATACCACTCGAGTGGTGTTTTCAGAAGGGTGTTAAGCTGGATTTTAGAAACAAGCCAGACGGCTATACCATTACTGCAGACGATGTTGAGAAAGAGCTTGGAAGAATAGGATATGAGCTACAGCCCCTTAATATTGTTGTTGTTAATACGGCAGCTGGAGCCCGTTATGGTCAGGATGATTATGTATCCGCCGGATGTGGAATGGGGCGCGATGCAACGATGTACTTGCTGGAGCGTGGAATAAGGGTCACTGGTACGGACGGTTGGAGTTGGGATGCACCCTTTGTTCACACGAATGAAAAATATCAAGAGACTGGAGATGCAAGTCTGATCTGGGAAGGCCATAAAGCTGGCCTGGAGATTGGGTACTGTCATCTGGAAAAGCTACATAATCTAGAATCACTTCCGGATTATGGTTTTACTATTTCTTGTTTCCCCCATAAAATTCGTGCCGCTTCGGCAGGTTGGACAAGAGCAGTCGCGATTCTGGATGAGTAACGCTACTCTTTAGTGCGTTCGTGTCCGATGTGAGGCAGCTCAGAGCCGGTTCGCAAAGTAAGCCAGCGCCTCGGGATTTGCAAGAGCATCGGTATTGGTGACTTCTTCGCCATGAATTACTTTGCGAACTGCGAGTTCAACGATTTTGCCACTGATCGTGCGTGGAATATCCGGTACTTGACGGATCTCCGCTGGGACATGCCTGGGGGAGGTTTCGGACCGAATTGTCTGTTTTATTCGAACGATGAGTTCATCGTCAAGCACGCGTCCTTGGGTAAGGACGACAAACAGAATAACCCTGACATCCTCTTCCCAGTCCTGACTGACGCAAATGCTATCAATCACTCCTTCGACTTTTTCGACCTGACGATAGATTTCAGCTGTGCCTATTCTTACACCGCCCGGATTGAGTATTGCGTCGGACCTGCCGTGGATAATAAAGCCATTGTTTTCAGTTATCTCTGCGAAATCTCCGTGTGCCCAGATGTTCGTAAAGCGTGCAAAGTAAGCATCGTGGTATTTCGATCCATTCTCATCATTCCAGAAACTAACCGGCATTGAAGGGAAGGGGCTTTTACAGACCAGTTCACCTTTTTGTTGGCGAAGAGAGTCTTGATTTTCGTCGAAGATATCGACATCCATGCCGAGTCCAGCGCATTGAAGTTGCCCCGCATAAACAGGTAGAGAAGGGTTGCCCAGCGCAAAACAAGAAACGATATCCGTTCCCCCTGAAATCGAAGATAGACACACATCCTCTTTTACATCCTGATAAACATAGCGAAAGCTTTCGCTTGACAGAGGTGAGCCTGTAGACAGAACAGTGCGTAAACTAGAGAGGTCATGGCTGAGGCGGGGTTTGATGTCGAATTTATCCATCGAAGCAATGTACTTGGCGCTAGTGCCAAATATGTTGATCTGCTCACTGTCGATCAAGTCCCACAGTCGCTGCGGTTTGGGAAAAGTGGGTGAGCCATCGTATAGAATTAGCGTCGCACCGGAGGCTAGTCCGGACACAAGCCAATTCCACATCATCCAACCGCAGGTCGTAAAATAAAACAACCGATCTTGCGGTTTCACGTCTACGTGTAGTTGGTGCTCCTTTAAATGTTGAATCAGGGTGCCGCCAGTACCATGAACAATGCATTTAGGTGTGCCGGTCGTGCCTGAAGAATACATGATGTACAGCGGATGGTTAAATGGAACTCTGATGAATTCGAGCGGGCCAATAGCCGGAGCCTCGATAATCTCAGCATAATAATGAACCTGACAAGTGAGTTGTATTGACATTTTTTTAATGTCGGCATTTTGGGCTACTGTGCCATTGCTCAGAGAAGTCACTAGAATAAGATGTTCAATTGAAGGTACTTGTTCGCACACCTCGATAATTGTTGGCAGACAGCTGATAAATTTTCCGTTGTAAGTGTACCCGCTTGTTGCCACCAGTATTTTTGGCGAGGTCTGGCTGAATCTATCGACAACACCATTGGCGCCAAAGTCTGGAGAACATGATGTAAATGTGCCTCCCAAGGTTGTTGCAGCCAGCATTGTGGTGACTGTTTCGTGGGTGTTCGGCATAAATGCTGCAACTCGATCACCTATTTCTAGGTCAAAATTTTTGAATTGCGAAGACAGCGCGTGAACCTGTGCTAACAGTTGGTTTCTGGTGAGTGTGTGCTGCTCGCCATTTTCTAAGTGAGAAATGATAGCAACCTCATTACCCCTATTTTTTAAAAGATTTTCGGCAAAGTTGAGTGTTGCATCAGGAAAGAATGTTGATTGAATTAATTTGTTCTCGTTGATGAGTACACGATCAGAGCCAATGTCCCCAACGATATCACAATGTTCCCAAACAGCGCGCCAGAATAGATCTTTGTTGTCGACCGACCAAGCATGAAGACTAGTATAGTCGTTGGGAAGTTTTAGGTCCTCAGTGAATTTGGCAAGGTTTGTTTCAGAGACTTGTCTTGCGGATGGCTCCCATAAGGGGGTAGTGAGAGTGTTTTTCATGATTTTTCTATTTTCTTTTTTGTTGGATTCGCAGTATGAAGTGAATTCATGATTGGAAAAATCCATTATAATCAATAAGATAGGGCGTTCCAAAGTCAATATTTTGCCGTTAAAAAAAACTATTGCCGGTTATTACCTGCTTATCACAAGGTTATCCACAGGCTATCCACCGCTGCTTGCAATCGTTTCATTAGTATTATAGCCGGAGGGTGATAAAGTGTGTACAACGGTTGAGGAAGACCAGCGAGCCGGAAACGGGGAGCAGGAAAGCTAGATACCGCAAGACCTATGCCGGGTCGAGGTCGCGCAGGCAAGTGCGGCTGAAGGGTGAATTGTAGCAACTTCGTTTGCAATGCAAAAGAAGAAGCGCAGCAAAGGCCTCCTCGGAGGAGTAGCTGAAATAATTCGTCTGTATCTATCAATCGAGGCGATCGACCCGATTGGTGAGGACGTAGCACGGCGTCTTAAAATAACGACTCCGCGAGTCAACGGCGAGATTGGGGCTTTAGACGTTTAGCAAACCGATCGAGTTAGGCAGAATTGGCAAATCTCCGATCGCAGCACTCTAGGGTGATTGCTAGTAGGGGAAAGACCAGAAAGGCCAACCCCTCGGGGACTGGTCGAGAAGGTGGAACGGATACAATAGAGCTTTCGGGCTCCATGTTGAAGGGAAGCAAGAAACGCTGAAGTAGGCTGATTTATCAGTCGGCGGATGTGAAGAAGGAAAATCTGAACGGTGCGTGTTGAAAGATGCGTAAAGGGAGGAAGCGTCAAGCTGCCATGGTCTGAGTGGGAAAACGCAGAGGTGACCTGTAAAGGAAATCTCGACCGGTTTACCGGAGCGAAGGAACATCGGGCCTAAACTGAGCCACCCATATTGTCTTCGGGCAGGGGGGCGAGGTTGGATAGACCAAGCGATGGAAGTTGAACCCTAAGGGTTTTGCGGAAATTGTCCCGGCCAAAATCCAAAACGGGGACCTTATTTTTGACATTGTCAGGAGTAAGGTCTCTTTTTTTGTGTAAAACGTTTGTTATACGCTGTAAATGCGGGTAAATCGATTCAGCCTATTGTACTGAATCATCGAACGAATTTCGTTGACGTAAAGCATTCCTCTTTCTGAGTACGAGACCAATCCTTTAGCCAGTTTATCACCATAGACCTGCGCGCCCTGGCGCCTTGCACGCGCCCGCATATCGCGCAGTTCAGTGTAAGCTGCGTGGGAGTTGATTGTCCGGATATAGTAACGAACACCCTCTTCTACCGAATCAAAAGTAGCCACTTCGTGGGAGCGATCATTATCGCGACGGCTTGGTGTCAAGCCACAACCGGGAGTAAAGCACCAGATGCCAAAGTAGTTGTTTCCTTGGAGTGCAAATCTCGAAGTGCCCCAACCGGATTCTTTCGCAGCTTGGGCGATGACCAGAGAAGCCGGGACGATATCAGCGCGTGCTAACATGTCTGAAAGTCTGCCCTGAATAGCGCCAGCGTCGTTTGTTTTGATGGCGTACCTTTGCTCTATGCGATCCAATGCCTGCAGTTCTTCATCTGTGGGATAGATGCCTTGCGCAAAATTTTGCGATAGTGCGGTCAACCACTTTCTTTCAGACATCACTTCCTGGTTAGCCATATGGATTTTTGGCAGCAAGTAACGGTAAAAAGCCTGCTTTTTTGCCTGTGTACTCTTGAACGTGGAAAAATCCGGAGGTGAATAGTGGCTAGCATCACCAATCATGACTGGTCGGGGATGAAAGACCTGAACATCCGTCTTTGTGCTTCCCGCATCCTGGCGGGTGAGCGGTGATTCGATCAGAGCATGCTGGCTCAGTAGGGTCCCTCGCGCGGAGGAATTCTTACCTAGAATCGCCTGGTTCAGTGTGATTAGACAGATGAGCAGCGGCAGCGACAGGGCTAGTAGTACACTTCGAGAAATAATCATCGGAACAGTTTTTTTCAGAAAGTTGAGACATTATAAAAGAAAAGTGAAGAAGTCTCCATAATTAAGTTTAAAAATAATATATAGAACCCGAGTTCTTTCGCGAGCAAACATTTAATAAACAATGGCTTAGTAGCTTTATAAGTCCCGCTGGTGAGGTGCGGCTGAGCTCTCTTTCATGCTCAAGGTGTTTGACGTGGATAAATAGATAGGGTGTTAAATGTGAAAACAGCGGATCACTTCTTGGGGCGTTTTTGGTAACACCCGATTTAGCGCTTTCCTCCATTGCAGGCTGGATATGAACTGGATTCTTCGAGTATGCTGCCAGACAATTTCAGTTATTGGAGTAGAGGGATGTCTCGAGCTTCGGACGTTTCAACACGAATATTAAGAGGAATAGTAACTTCTTCTGAAGCATCAGGTCTCTCGAGACCGCCCAAGCATCGTTCAGTTCCTGTCCCGTTTAGTCGAAGGCGATTTCTTCAGGGTTTGGGCGCTATCGGGGCCGGAAGTATGTTGCCATCAAGCCCGCTACAAGCTGTCATGGAGTCGAAATCCGCCTCACTGATTCTGCCGCCAAACCATGTGATTAGAGCGCATTTCAATGAGAATCCCTATGGCGTATCACGAGTCGCTTTGCGTGCTATTCAGAATACATTTGATCAGGCTGGTCATTATAGTTCCGGCCCACGGCAGCGCGTGATGGAGGTAATGACAAATCTGCATAATTTACCGCCAGAAAACATTATCCTTGGATCCGGATCCGGAGAATTACTCAAAGCGGCGGGGTTGATGGCAGGTATGACGCAGGGGTCAGTCGTTTGCGCGGATCCGACGTACCACGATTTGGTTCGTTTTGCGGAGCGAAATGGTGCCGAAATAATAAAGGTACCGGTAGCCGACAACCTTGGAATAGATCTGGAAGCGATGAAAAAGGCGATGCGTAATGACACTAGAATTGTCTATATCGTGAACCCAAATAACCCAATTCCTTCTATTTTGGCAAAAAAGGAACTTGAAGAATTCGTAAAGGAAATCTCAAAAAAGTGTATGGTCTTTGTCGACGAAGCTTATTATGAGTATGTTGAGGACCCGTCTTACGGTTCGATGATTGATCTCGTCCGTGCCGGCCAAAAGAATCTTATCGTCACGCGAACAGCTTCTAAGATTCATGGAATGGCCGGGTTGCGAGTGGGTTTTGGTTTTGGTCACGCGGACCTCTTGAAGAAATTGTCCCAAATTCAGACGGGTCAAATGAATGTACTCGGACTTGCAGGCGCTGCTGCCAGCTACTCTGATACTGAGTTTCAGGATTTCACCCGAAGAAAAACCCGCGAATCGAAAATGATCGTAGAAGAGATGATTTATGACCTTGGTCTTCGAACAACCAAATCCCATGCGAACTTTGTTTTCTTTGAAACTGGCAGGGCGGTAGAGGAAATTAATGGCAAATTAAAAGAGAAGGGTATTCTCTCCGGTCGGCCCTTTCCTCCCTATCTGAAATGGTCGCGCGTTAGCCTCCAGAAGCCCGAGGAAATGCGTTACTTCGTGCAAACCTATAAGCAGCTATTTGGATAACATAGTGTTTTTGTTTGATTAGAATTCTTCCACGTCTATATCGAATATCAGATCATGTGCGAAGGGCAAAGGCGGCCTCAGAAAGCCAAGCGCCCTGACATCTTGGTTCCATTGCGCGAGTGGCATGCCTTTAGCAAAGCTTGCACCTCCAACCACAATACTCATTTTTGTCAGCGCAGACTCCAGTAATTCAGACACTGTGATCTTGCATCTGATCGCGGCCTGGCCAGCGGATACTCCGGATGCTTCTGCTGCTCTAACTGCACCATCGAAAGCCTGTTGCGCAAGCCAAATTTCATTTCTGCAACGGTTCCATTCGATACGTTCATAAGCGCGCATGTTCTGCAATTTGCCTTTGAGTTTATCTTTCGCAAAGGAGAGTGCATTGTCAGCAATACCCATCGCAACGGCAGCAAATAGTAAATTCCCCATGACGGCTGTGATCGGTGAAACCCTGTCCAATAATTCTGAAGTGATTGTTTTAGTCGCTGGAAAGTTTTCAAATCTGAAAGCATGAGACTGGGTCGCGGTCATCCCAATCCCATCCCATGCAGATGTAAGCGTGCAGCCCGTAGAGCCATCCCAAGGTTCGTCTTTGATCTTCAAATAAAAAAGGTCTGGTCCTTCTGCGCCTTCACGCTTCGCGGTTGTAATCATGTAGTCAGCGTGTCCGGAACCACTGCCGAAATGTTTGTTGCCACTAATTAAGTAGCGGGTATCGACCCGATCAGCTGATTTCTTCGCCGCGGTTTTAGTTTTTAACATATCGCCGCCGGAACCTGGCTCGGAGGTAACAGTTCCCCACCAGTGGTTTCGTGCAAGCTCAATCACAGTCTGGCGTTGGTCTAGCCACGCTTGTGGCGCATCGGTGACCTGTTCGCAGCCTAGGAAGTAGACCATGACCGCTGGATGCATTGTAGCGACAAGTGCAACAGAGGGATCTCCATGGGCAAGGGTTCGCACCATCGTTGTATAGTCTTTGACGCTGTCTGCTATTCCCCGCCATAGCCCTCCCTGTTCAGCAGGTACCCCAGTAAGCAAAAACCCGGCCTCAACAAGTTGCTCAAAATCTGCTGGGTCCAGTTCTCGACGTGTTTGGCGTTCTCGAGTGTCTTTTGCGAATGTTGCAGCGATCGCTTGCAGATTATTGATGACTGACAGGCTTTTTTCTTTATTCATTTAATGCAGTATCCCGTATTAATTCGTCATGATACAACATTGGACGCTATGAATGATGAATGATGATGGTTGTTGAAGTGTGGTTTGGGGCCGTTGGTTGTGGTTGATGGCTAATTTGGTAATACTTCGCTGCGCGTAGTTGATTCGTAACTAGACTCAAAAAAGGTGATGTAGATGGCGATAAAAGATAGCGGTACTGGACGAGTCGCTGACAAAGTGATTGTGATTACCGGCGGAGCCAGTGGTATCGGTCTGGCTTGTGCTAAACGTCTTGCGGCAGAGGGTGCCAGTCTTGTGCTGGCGGATCTTTTTGTTGATCAGGGGGAAGCCGCGGTACAAGTAATTCATGATATTTCTAGCGAGAAAGTTCAGTTTGTGAAAACTGATGTGACTTCCGAAGAGGAGCAGATAGCCCTCGGGCAGGCCACGATTGAAGAGTTTGGTCGTGTCGATGGTGTGGTTGCAGCAGCCGGCATCTCAAACGCGAATTATTTTGAAGCACGGGATGAAGAGTCTAGAGAACCTGATGCAGGCCATGTTATCAATAAAGCGACCTCGGACTGGCAAAAGGTACTAGATGTTAACTTGACAGGTGTGATGCTAACGAACAAGGTGATGGCGAAGCTGATGGTTGAGTCAGGCACGCCAGGTTCGATTGTCAATATCGCTTCGGTGGCAGCAAAGAGACCTCTTGTCGGCGCTGCTGACTATTGTGTGTCGAAAGCTGGGGTTGCCATGCTCACCCAAGTGTTAGCTGCGGAAATGTCCCAACTTAACGTGCGTGTGAATGCAATAGGCCCGGGGTTTATCGAAACGCCAATGACCCAGAACATTCGAGCAGATAACGAAGGCAATATGATGGTCATGTCCATGACTCCCATGGGGCGCTATGGCTTACCAGTCGAAATTGCTAACACAGCGTTGTTTCTATTGAGTGATGAATCGTCTTATTTTTCAGGACAAACACTGTTCCCCGCGGGTGGTATGTATACCGGCTAGAGGCTTCAGTAACGGGTTTACGAAGATTTCAAAAAATACGTCTTGCTAGTTTTGAAAGTGATGAAATAAGCGCAAGTGTAATTACAAGTGAGATTGGGTCATTAGAAGATACGCAAACCTACTGACCTGAGGGTCTGATCCAAATCATTGACAAAAAGCGGTATTTTCAGGAATCGATATTGAAACCAACTAAAACTATAGCTGTACTCACTACTGGCGGCACATTTGACAAAATATATTTTGACGCCAAGAGTAAATTTGAGATAGGTGACTCAATCGTCAGCGCACTACTTGACCAAGGGGTGGTCAACCATCCATATGAAATCACCGAGATCATGCGCAAAGACAGTCTAGAACTAGGGGAGAAGGAAAGAGAGCAAATCCGAAATGCCGTGAAAGCAACGGGCACTAATTTGGTGGTGATTACCCACGGAACCGATACGATGACGGAAACGGCCGAATACTTAGGTGATTTCCCTGAAAAAGTGATTGTTTTAACCGGAGCTTTGTCGCCGGCTAGATTTTCCGATACCGATGCGCTGTTTAACCTAGGCATGGCTTTTGGTGCTGTGCAATCAAAGTCTCCGGGCGTTTACATCGCGATGAATGGAACAATTTTTGATGCCCGGCATGTAAAGAAAAATCGCGCTCTGAATACTTTTGTTGAGTCGTGATTGGTAATACAACTGTCGGTTATTGTCGTGAGTGATTTC